>CAZUGG010000119.1:0-20510 GCA_964619905.1 uncultured Dehalococcoidia bacterium | reverse complement strand
GCCCTGAAGCCTGTAACCAGCCGGTTCGGTATGCAAGTAATCTCCCAATGTGGAGTTGGATTGTCATGTCAGCGACCTTGTGACGCAACTCGGGATTCTGTTCAAAGGGTCTATAGCCGCCAATTCCGTTTTGGGCGAACTCGAGCAGCTCTTCCATTAGCTGTAACGCTGGCACCGAGGCCCGTAGTCCCGACCGCTCGAAGTTGAGGGTGGTAGCACCCACGTACCAGCCCCGGTTCTCTTCGCCAACGAGCGCGTCACGAGGCAACTCTACGTTATCGAAGAAGAACTCGTTGAAGTGATGGACGTCTGCCATGTTGATTATTGGTCGGCGGCTGACTCCTGGGAGGGAGAGATCGAGTAGGAAGTAACTAATGCCCTTGTGCTTTGGCGCTTCCGGGTCCGTTCGGGCAAGAAGGATTCCGTACTGGGCGTGATGGCCTTGAGTGGTCCAGGTCTTCTGGCCGTTGAGCAAGTAGTAGTCGCCCTTCGCCTCTGCCTTCGTTTGCAGCGAAGGCAGGTCGGATCCTGCGTTCGGCTCACTGAACAGTTGGCACCAAATGACTTCTCCACTAGCGATACCAGGAAGATATCGCTTCTTCTGATCCTCAGTGCCGTGGCTTATGAGCGTTGGCCCTGCCAGATTCACGCCCGCGTTGACCATGGAGAGGGGCGCTTTGTGCTTGGCTAATTCCTCGTTGAAGATCATCTGCTGGATGATGTTCCAACCCTTGCCCCCATACTCGACTGGCCAAGATGGTGTTAGCCATCCCTTGGATCCGAGTTTCTTGGCGAACTCCTTCTCGAACTCATCCCGCCCACCCTCTTCAGCCTCAGCCTGTTGTCCCCAGTCGGGCGGGAGCTCCTTGCGGATGAACTCGATGACTTCCTGGCGGAATGCGTTGTCTTCTTTCGTCCAGCCAAAATTCACGTCTTAACCTCGATGCTTCACCGATCTCACTTGTCTCTTGAATTGGCACGGGCTCTTAGCTCTACGGTAGCCGCGCCAGTATAGGGCTGCCTGGATTTCAGGGTCAATTGAGAGGGGAACAAGAAACTGATCGGGTAGATTGTGACAATACACGGTTAACGGCAAACCTGGATTGGCGATCATGAGCAACACGACTTTGGTCCATGGCGCGTGTAGTCCGGCCCTGTCTGTTAGGCGGTCTTAGGCTTGACGTTGAAGAAGCGTGCGGCGTTTTGGCCCATGAGTCCACGAATCTGGTCTCCCGACAAGCCACCCTGTTGGAGTTGGGCGAATGCGGCCCAGCTGTCGCTTGCGTCGTGTTGTGGGTAGCGCGACCCCCATGCCGCGATGCCTTCGTATAGGTCTGGCAGTCGGTGTACGCAGGATTCCCATGTGTCGAATCCGACGAGTGACGGCCGGTTGTAGAAGACTTCAGCCGGCTCCAAGCTTACTGGTTTGTTCATTTGAGGTGACAGCCAGAGATAGGTCTCGGATTTCTCTAGGATTAGCGGAACCCAGAACGAGCCGGAATGCAAGTAGCTAAGCTTGAGGTCAGGATAAGTTTCCATGTGCCCCACGAAGCAAAGGGCGCTCAGGAATATACCGCTGTCCATCCAAGGCGCTGTCGAAGCGGCGATAGGATGCCCGGCACGCATGTGTGACGAAACACGTTCAACGAAGGCTCCTTCCGATGTCCACTCGGGGTTTGTTGAACCTGGCGATGGAACCATGCAGGCAGCAACCCCGGAATCGTTGAGGTATGACCAAAGGGGATCGTATTCCGGGGCATTGGGCATGCGGTTGTGGTAGAAAGAAGGACGGATTGCAACCGCTTTGAAGCCGACCTTGGCGGCTCGCTGGAGTTCTCGTAGAGCAAAGGACGGATGCTGCATTGGTAAGACTGCCGCTGGGATTAGGCGATTTTCGTCTTCCTTGGAGAGATCCCACACCCAGTCGTTGTATGCTCTTGCCAGCGCATGTGCGACGTCCGGGTTGTCGACCACCGGCAGATGCTCTGAGAACAGAGTGGGTAGCAGTAGCGCTTGGTCGATGCCCATCGCGTCCATGTCCTGGAGACGGGCCGTTCCGTCAGAAGCCCCCTTATTGATTGGGTGGGCTTTAGTAGGGTCGAGTGCAGCGATGTCTTCAAGTTTCATGCCGGGCCGGTAGATCGCCTGGCGATTGATCTTTCCTGGTCCGCTGAGATGTCGGGTCGCCGCGCCGTTCACAATGGTGACTTCTAGGCCGTTTTCGTCCACCTCATGCCAGAAGGAAGATCTTGCTAGTACTCGATACTCTGTGTCGAGGTATTCGGTCCAGATTTCCGAGGCTTCGTAAACATGGCTGTCTACGTCGAAGACGGGGCAAGGCTTTTCCGTATCCATGTTGCCCCTACGAACGTTGGTGGGCGGCATTCGCCGCCGCTTTCAAAGCCCTCGTGTTGCGGGGGTCTCTCTGCGTTCTCGCGAAGTCATCGATCTCTTGCCGGGAGGGGAACCAGCGGGGACGTTGAGGGAGCGGGGCCCTTTCTTCTACGAACGTTTTCGGCTCGATTCCGTACATCCGGTGAGCATTCCCCCCTAGGAGTTGTGCCTGGACTTTTTCAGGGACCTCAGCTTTATCCATCGCCTCCATAGCTGCCCAAACGTCAGTGCCATCATGGTGATAGACGTCCGATGCCCAGATGCCCACGTCGCGGTAAACGTTGGACTGACGAAAGACTTCAATTTCGTCCGACTCGAAAGAGATGTAGCACTGGTCGAAAAATGCCTCGCTCGGGAGGCGTTTAGCGGGGACGCGTCTCTCGTTCGCATAGAGCTGGAAGTGATGGTCAAGCCGCTCAAGTACGCCCACGAGCCAGGAGGCATTCGACTCCAGGATTGCCATGGTGAGCTTCGGATACCGATCGAGGAAGCCGCTCATTAGTACCATGGAGAGCCAGGTGGTCGCCTCGTAAATGAAGCTGAGCGATTGGGAGTTCAGCCCTTGCTGCATCCCGATTTCGTGGCCGCTCTTGTCGATAAGTTGTCCCGGCGAAATCATCCGAGTCATGTCCATGTCCACGGGTCCGACACTTGAGGGGAAAGTGTGCATTCCAAGCACGAGTCCAGTGTCCTCAAAGTTGCGGAAGATCTTGTCCCAGCCCCCGCGTGGCCCAAAAACGTTGATTTGACTGGGATAGTTGCCCTGTGCATCTATGGGTCGGACGAGAGCCATTCGCACGCCTAAACGCGCGATGCGTTGTAACTCCTCAATGGTGAATTGGGGGTTTTGCAGTGGAAGCCAACCGGCTGCGTGCAGCCGGTCGGTGTTCACACTGCAGAAGTCGTGTGCCCAGTTGTTGTACGCTTTCGCGAGCGCTCGAGCGCCCTCGACGTTCTCCACCCAGGCGTAGCCGCCAACTATACCGGTAGGGATGATCATGACTTGATCGATTCCCATGAGATCCAGGTCCTTGATGCGTTGGTGAGGGTCGTAGGCGCCCTTGTGGTCAAGATAGTCGCGTTTCTTTTCGTCTAGTGGCACGAACTGTAGTCGGCGCTTCGTTTCTCGGTCCATCCCCGGGCCCGAGATCGTGATTGGGTTGTAGCGGGAGAAGTCTCCGTTTGAGCCGCCAGCCGTCGATCTTGAACGACCGTTGACAATCGTATGTTGGTCGTCGCGCCAGTAGCTTTGTCGGACAAGTTCACGGTCCTTTGGCGCCACGTATTGTGTCCAAATCTCGGGTGGGTCATTGATGTGCGCGTCACAGTCAAAAACTGGGAAACTCTTTCGCATCGGAGCACCGTTCTTCGCCATCGGATCCCTCCCTGAAACAACCTTGTCGCGACGTTAGCATCCAGAATGGTGAGGGTCAAACCCCATCGAGGTTGTGCGCTACAAGCTTACGCTTGCCGAATTGGCAAAACATTCCGAGCCGAGGTTGCTGTGATCTCCTGGCTGCAATGAAGCCGACGATAGCCTCGGTCCTGAAATGCCGACGGTCTCTCTTTGGTTTGCCCAAGGATGTTGGTTTGTTGTGCAAATGGGGCCACACGGCGGTCGCGTGTCCGCCAGTAGCGGTAGCACTTCTTTTGCAAGGATCTCGGTTACCTCTAGTTGGCGACTCAGGTCCGCGCCTCGAGGGCGGATCCCGATTGCTACGTCCTCGATTCCCAGCGCCTTGTAAGCGAGCAAGTCTTCGGCTACCTGGTCAATACTTCCTGTCAAAGGAAGCTTTCGCTCTTCTGGCGTCAGCGCTTTTTCTGTGAGGCGGAGTGATTGGCGTAGAGAGAGTGTTACCGTTCTTATGTCCCGCTTCTCTTCTTCGCAGATACTTCTGAATTGGTTGATCAGGTCCTTGATCTCTATTGGAGTAGCGTCTATTAAATGGAGCCCGTCACCCAACTTGGCGGCACGGCGCATGGCAAACTTTGTATTGCCTCCGACCCATTGAGGTATAACGCGTTCAGGACGTGGGAAGAGGCCCATGTCCTCTATATGGTAGTGTTTCCCCTTGAACGTCGGGTAATCCTTAGACCATACTTCTCGGAAGAAACGCATCTGTTCATCGGTCAATGCCCCGCGCTTGGTATAGTCGACATTTAGAGCGTTAAATTCCTCTGGTATCCAACCGACGCCTACCCCGAGGATTACCCGCCCGCCAGACAGGCTCTGCATTGATGCTAGTTGCTTGGCTGTAGTAAGTGGATGGCGGTATGGAAGGATCAATACGCTTACGCCAACTTTGACCTGTTTTGTTCTGCCAATTACTGCTGCCATTACTGTTAATGGATCAAGGATTTTGCTCGACGAATCAATGAACCCCGGACCACCTCGGGCATAGGGGTAAGGTAGCTTAGGATTCTTGGGGAAGGCGAGATGGTCTCCTGTCCACAGTGTTCCTAGCCCGAGCTCCTCAACCTTATCGGCCAATTGGAAGATTGTGTTCGGATCTGCTGCAGGTCCAATGTTTGGGAGGGCGATTCCAAGGTTCATGCCGGAGTTGACTCCTAAATGACGTCCGCATCTCTCAATGTATCTATCCGTGCCTGGGACATCCCGAGCACTTCTCTGTAAACGGAGTTATTGTCCTCTGCGTAATCAGGTCCACCGCGATCGAAGATGCCGCCCATGTAAGGGGGAGTCTCGCTGAACTTTACAGGGAATTCTTTTACTGGCCAGCGCCCCATCGTTGATTGATTCACTTCGGTGAGCCATTCCAGGTGCTTTAACTGAGGATCGGTTTCGTTACGATCCTCTGCGTTTTGGCACACTCCTGATGGTACTTTAGCGCTTTGTAACGCTTCCATCAGAGAGTAACGATCTCGCTCTTGTGTTGCTTGGTTCATCAAGGCATCAAGAGCGCCTTCGTTGCTTAGGCGAGCCTCGATACTGGCGAACCGCGGATCCTTGAGCCATTCGGGATGTCCGAGTACCGACGCTGTTGATTCCCACTCCGTCTGGCTATGGCACGAAATTGCGATCCAGCGGTCGTCACCTTGGCAGCGATAAGCCCCAGATGGGGCTGCTAACTTCCAAGGTGACCGGTTTCCGTACCGACTCCAGGTCGTGCCGTTGGCCGATTGGTTGAGAATACTAGTGCCAGTCAGCATGAGTCCCGTTTCAACCTGGGAAGCGTCGATATAAGTTCCGTAACCGGTTTGCTCCCTACGGTATAGGGCGGCAAGCATCGCAGTCCCTATGTTGTAGGCTCCGAACCAGTCGAGAAAGGAGTAGCCAATGCCAGCGGGCATGTGGGGTTCGGGTAAGCCGGACATCTCGCAAATCCCCGACAGGGCCTGAGCGATTGGACCCACGGCTCTGACCTTTCCGTAAGTCCCCTGTTGCCCCATGCCGGATTGCTGGACGTAGATAATTGTGGGGGTGATCTCGCGCATGACCTCATAAGGGAAGCCCCACCGTCGCATCACCCCGGGGCTGAAACCTTCGGCGATGATGTCGCACACTGAGATCAGCTCCCGTAGGATCTCTTTGCCTTTCTCCTCTTGCATGTTTAGTGATATCCCAAGTTTTCCTGCGTTAATATCGTTGAATTGGCCA
This sequence comes from uncultured Dehalococcoidia bacterium, assembly GCA_964619905.1. Lineage (GTDB taxonomy): Bacteria > Chloroflexota > Dehalococcoidia > SHYB01 > SHYB01 > DAOUKH01. The sequence goes on along the minus strand of CAZUGG010000119.1, from coordinate 14,497 downwards.
GCCTCGTTTACCCGGCCGTTAGCGGCTGTAGGCGTAATCTTCGGTGGGATCGGGGATGTGGCCTTCATTCTTGCAGCCCGGCCTCCATCTGGTATTGGTGCGGAGAAGCGTAGGTCCCATCGGCCACGCCATTCGACCTTGATAATCTCCGCGCCCTGGGATCCGAGGAAACGGGGGCCTCCTCCACTGGCAAGCCACCAGGTGAAATCGAGCACGCGTACGTTATTGATGGCGAAAGGTTTTCCGCGTGCGCTAGTTTTAATCGCTGATTCCGCGCGGGGCCTCGTCGGCATTGGGGGCTCATTGTCGGCCAATCTATTATCGGCCAGCAGGGGGGCTTTAGGGCCGTCTCGCCAGGCCACCTCTTGGTCAACCCAGGGTGCGCCTATGTAGTAGAAAGAACGATTGACTTCAGGATGCTCGACCTCGAAAAAGGTGTTACGCGCATGCCAGTGGTCGTCTTGCATGTTCTCTTCCGGTCGGCGGAGTGGCGCCCAAAGCAAATTAAGGTCTTGAGCTTCTTTCCAAGGCACTGAATCCAAACGGCATTTGGCTATGAGGCGATGGGCCAGATCGTTCACGTGCCCGGAGACCTCAGGAAGTGCCCTATGGGACGCCTCTTGATATTTGTCTTGTCCAAGATCGTCGGCCTCGCCGTACTTTTGTAGTAGCGAGAGTACGCCGTCGAAGACGTTGCGGGTGCGAGCGTCCATGCGTGGCATAACTTACCGGCCGGCCTTTGTCTGGGCGATGCTACGCATAGTGTAGCTAGGGCCTGCGTGGCGGCAGGTCTGTCTTAGGAAAGGCTCTCGAGTGTAGACCCAGTGAGGGTGGTCGAGCTCCGAATTCTTGGAGACGGCGTCGTGAACTGCAGCGTCAAGTTTCTGCCCTTTGCCGGTAGCGTGGCGGTACAAAAGGGCTCCTATGGCGGCCATGGCAACAACTTGACCGGTTATGTGATAGGAATGCCACATTTGGGGTGCTATTGGGGGCGTGTCGTAAACTTTGGTCGCTGGGTCCGGATCGTATCCGCAGTTCATCATCACGCCGCCCAGTGCGAGGTGCACCAGATCCGAGGCGTGGTAGTCGCTCCAAGGACCGGTGTCACCGAAGGGGGTGATGCGCACCCAAATTAGGCCCGGATTCGATTGGTGCACGCGGTCGAAGGTAATGCCCAGTTTCTCAAGCTGGCCTTTCGGAGTTGTCTCGAGAAAAATATCTTGCTGACTGAGTAGGTCGAGTATCCGATCTTGTTCTCGTGAGATATCGAGTTTGATTCCGTGCTTGCCGAAGTTGTAGTGCCAGAAATAGAGGCTGCGGTCGGGGTGTGGAATACCTTCGTAGAATGGTCCTATAGCTCTGGTGCTGTTGCCCTCCGGAGGCTCGACTTTTGTGACTTTTGCGCCGAGACCAGCGAGCACTTTGCCCGCATATTCTCCTTTCTCATCTGCTAACTCTAAGACCCGCACACCATTTAAGTACCCGTCTGGTCTGCTGTTCATTCGACGAACCTCGCTTTGCGGCGCCTGGGATGTCAAGGCAAATAATTAACGCTTCGGATGTGCAATCCGGGACGAACTCGTTACTTCTAGGGGTCTTGGGAGGCTAGAAACACTCCGGTGCGGGCCTAGGGTGGTGTGAGATGTGAGAGGGGGTCTTTAAAAGCGTATCGGGAATCCATGTTTTCGTAGGTCGCTCTTGACGTCGTCGATGCTCAAGGTCCCGTAGTGGAAGACGCTGGCCGCCAGAACCGCGTCAGCTTTACCGTCACCAAGAGCCTCACGGAAGTGTCTGAGTTCGCCTGCGCCTCCACTGGCGATGACGGGGACCGTGACCGCCTCCGACACTGAACGGGTCAAGTCGAGGTCGTAACCATTCTTGTGTCCGTCCTCATCCATACTGGTAAGCAGGATCTCGCCAGCACCAAGTTCAACGCCACGTTTAGCCCATAGTAGTGCGTCGATTCCGGTTGGTCGTCTGCCTCCATGGGTGTGGACCTCCCACTTTGATTGAGGCACGAGACCTAGGGAGGTTCCTGGCACCGACGGTTGATTGGGACTGAGGCGTTGGGCGTCGATGGCGAGCACGATGCACTGGCTGCCAAATTTTCGTGCAGCTTCGTTCAGGAGCTTGGGGCTGCCAACGGCGGCGGAGTTTATCGAGATTTTGTCTGCCCCGGCCTCCAGCATGGTCCTCACGTCCTCACTGCTCCTTATGCCTCCCCCTACGGTCAGGGGTATGAAGACTTGAGCTGATACGGTGCGTACCACGTGGAGCATGATGTCGCGCCGCTCTTGGCTCGCTGTGATATCGAGAAAGACGAGCTCATCAGCAGATTCGCTATCGTAGAAGGCCGCGAGCTCGGCTGGATCGCCAGCATCCCTTAGGTTAGTGAAGCTAGTGCCCTTCACCACGCGCCCTCGGTCCACATCAAGACAGGGGATGATGCGTTTTGTAAGCATGGATGGGGTTATAAAACTTTGAGTGGTGTGTCCGGCTTAGGTCACACTATAGCGTGATAGTTAGCTAAGATTGACTCATCGCGGCCAGCGCTTGATTCAGCGAGAAACTATGGTTGTAGAGGGCTTTCCCTACGATTACACCTAGTGCACCGGTTCTCGCAAGTGCTTTTATGTCGTCTATCGAGGCCACACCGCCGGAAGCGATGACTGAGGCTGGCGCGGCTGCTGTGATTACATCCTTGATTGCTTCGACATTGGGCCCTGTCAAGGCTCCGTCGCGAGAGATGTCGGTATGAACGTAGTGCCTCGCCCCTAGATTACTCATGCGTTGGATGATCTCGTTAGTTGAGACGCTTTCCTGTTGCTCCCAACCTTTGGTTGCGATCAATCCTTCGCGAGCGTCAATTCCAATGACAATTGCGTCAGGGTGGATACGCAGTGCTTCAGCGACGAATGCTTCGTTTTCCACAGCAGCAGTTCCGATCACCGTTCGTTCGACACCCGCTTCTAGGAGCCTGTTGATGTTGTCCAACGAACGAATGCCTCCTCCGACTTGGACCGGAACGTCGATGGCAGTGACAATTGCTTGGATTTCCTTCAGATTCTTCTGGAAACCAGTGCGAGCTCCATCGAGGTCTACGATGTGGATCATGGATGCGCCCTCGTCCTGCCAGATCCTGGCCATTTGGATTGGGTCATCTCCGTAAACCGTTTCCTTGGAGAAGTCTCCTTGGAAAAGGCGAACGCATTTACCCCCTCTCAGGTCGATTGCTGGAATGATCTGGAAGTTCACGTGGTGGCTACAGGCTTTTTCTAACAATCCGTTCGACGAAGTTGCGATAGATTTGGAGGCCTAAAGCACCGCTCTTTTCCGGGTGGAACTGAGTTGCGACCAAGTTTTGCTTGGCCACTACGCTCGGGAACCTGATGCCGTAATCCGTGGTAGCAATGACTTCGGTTTCCTGGCCAGGGTCCGCAAAGTAGCTATGTACGAAGTAGAAATTGGAGCCGTCGGGTATCTCTGCTAGGAGTGGATGTGGTCCTTGGGAAAGGACCTGATTCCAGCCCATGTGGGGCACTTTTTGGCCGCTCGGTAAGCGGCGAACCCTTCCTGCCAAAAGCCCCAGGCATTCGACGTCTTCCTCCTCGGTCCGTTCGAATAGGACTTGGAGACCGATGCATACCCCCAGAAATGGTTTGCCACGTGCCAGTGTCTCGCGGATAGGTGTCGTAAGGTCTCGGGCTGTGAGGCCGTTCACCGTATCCAATGCTGCACCGACCCCCGGGAGCACAACTGCGTCGGCCTCGGATATGGATATGGGGTCTGCGGTCACACAAGCTGGGTAGCCTATCTTGTCGAAGGCTTTGGCTACGCTGTGGAGGTTTCCCGCACCATAGTCGATGACAGCAATCGCTAACTTTGCCATTTCTAGCGGTTGGCGTTGAGGAATTCAACGATTAGTCGGGTTGTCTCTGAAGCCAAGTCGCCACGCAGCAGGTCGGTACCATGATCGGATCCTTCGAGAACTTCAATTTGTTTGGGTTCGCTTGCGGAGACGAACATAGAGTTTGCTTCGTTGACGAAGGGTTGGTCGTCGTTGGCTACTATGAAGAGCTTGGGAGACTTGATAGTCGGTATGTCTTCGAGAGCGCTCAGACCGTGAGTATTGATTGGCGACGAAAGTGTGACCACTCCTAGGACTTTCTCGCGGGCAGCGATCTTGAGAGCAGCTGTACCGCCCATACTAGCGCCGACCACGAAGAAGTTAGTTCGTCCAAACGCGTCCGGGCTGGTCATAACTCGGGCTGCAGCAGCCAAGTCTGAGTCGGCGATTCCGACTTCACGGGGTCCTGGAGAGCGGCCGTGGCCTCTGAAGTCGAAAGTGAGGACTAAGAAGCCTCTTCCAGCGAGCCGTTCGGCAAAGTCGGACCAATTCCCCTGGTTGCCTCCCAGCTCGTGGGTGAGGATGACGCCCGTTGCGCCTGAAGCACCGTACACCTGACCGCACATCACTAGGCCATCTTCGGCAGTGACGAGGATTTCGCGGCCCGAACCCGACGAACTACAGGCCGTCAGCACTAGGATGACAGCAACTGCTACGGTTAGAGTGAGATAGGCTCGGCTACGCACTGCGCCCGACAAGAATTTCAGGATTCATATTCCTACACTCATAGCGAGCTAAGGTGTAAATCAGGTCCGAGAGCCGGTTCAAATAACGAAGTATCTCCGAGTTCACGACAAGGGATTGGTTGTAAAGGGAGGTTGCGCGGCGTTCTGCCCGACGGCCCAGAGTTCGGGCAACGTCCAGAGACGCTGAGGCCGCAGAGGCCCCTGGCACGATAAATGTTGGAGGCATCTCGATCATATCCTCGATCATATCTATTGTGTCATGTAGCTTCTGAACCATCTCTGGGGTCACGCGGGAAAAGTGCTCGTCAAACTTCTCGTAATGACCTGGGTCAGTAGCTAGCTCTGCACCGACAATAAAGAGTTCCTTCTGCACAAAGAGTACTGTATCTCTTACCAGGTCGTCATCGGAAAGCGCACGGGCTAGTCCCAATGCAGCAACGGTTTCGTCTATGGTGCCATAGGCTTCGACGCGGGGATCGTCTTTGGAGACACGACCTCCGTAGAGAAGACCCGTCTCGCCACCGTCGCCCGTCTGTGTGACGACGCTCACAGACCCCTCCTAATTGAGATGCACCGCATTATATATGAGGATCGAGGTAAGAAAGCTCGTTGAAGGGCCTAAACTTGTGCGTGGGGTTCAAGAAAATGAGAGCACCGCGGATCCCGCGGCGCTCTGTGCCTTAGGTTGTTGAACCGTAATTATTATTCGTCCTCTTGCTCCTCGCCGTTTGCAAAGGCAGCGAAGCCTCGTGAGGCTTCGTGAGCATGGCGCGGGTCTGGCGCGGGCCGGTCGGGGCTCCACTGGTCCTCGCCGGCCATAGACTCTGCATCATTCGATCCCTGGCGGCGTCGTGGCCAGGAGTGTGGTCTGGTCGTGTCGTGTCCCTTCGGAGGAAAGGAAAGGCGTCCCCTTTGGCTTGGGTTCTGATAGGTTTCCTTGATGAAGATGACCAGGCGGTCTTCGGCAACGCTTGAGACTGCGCCCTCGTAGCGGTTCCCACCGTTCATTAGGGCGGTGAGTCTGGAACTCACACGAGAGTCCAATCGGCCGAGGATGTTGCCGGCTTCGGTGGTGGCGTTGATCCGGGCACCAGCTATGTGGAGAGCAACCTTTTCTCCAGTCGATACCTTGGCAAGGGTGTCACGCTGAGCGAGGTCTGTGAGCTCCTCAAGCCCTGTTTTTCCGGTCTGTTCGATAAAGAAATGTGGCGGGACACGCGTCCCCCCCGGTTCTTTTGCTGTATCGTCGGATAGAGTTTGGAGCCGTTGCAGGTTCTTCTTGGCGATGGGATTGCTTGGGTCGAGTTCGAGGGTTCGCGAAAAAGCGTCGCGGGCCTCTGAGTATAGGCCTAGCTCGGTCGCGGCTTTGCCCAGGCGGTTGTAAGCTTCGCTGTCGTCTGGGAAGCCGACAATGATGAGACGGTTGGTCTCAGCGGCCTCTCCCCATTTACCTTCCATGGCAAAAGAGATCGCCTGTTTGGTGAGTTTTCGTCGGTTTCTTAGTCGATCGTTGGCGTGCTGGACTACCATCGCATGTTCCTTCAGGCGGAGGATGGTTCGTGGCTTGGACGTCAACTTGGGTGGTTAGGTTTCGTAGTCTGTTAACGTCGTTCCTTTTTTCGTTTGACCTCCGGAAACCCCTACGTAGGGATCACGACAGAACCTGTTTTAAGATCTACTTATTGTAGGTTTCAAAAACTATTTTGCAAGAGGTTTTGTCAGAATTCATAAATTTGTTCAGGGTTTCATCAGTAAAATGCCGTTGTCGGGTACCGAAGGCGTGCCCGACAGCTAGTGATTAGACTGTGCCGAGTACTGTCTGAACTGAGCGACGCAGGTACTAGAGCTGGCAAAAATCCATAATTAAGGGCTCGGTCCCTTTGGATATTGGACTGGAGGACAAGGGAGACGCGCAGCCTGCTAGGCGGGATCAATTCTTTCTTATACCGGCGCTTAATTCGCTTCTAACAGGTAGTCTGCGTTATGTGGAGGCAGACGAATCCGCTTGCTGCTCGCTAAAATGCCTAGCGCTGGCGATTGCGCTAGGTTAATCGGTTCTGATCGTTGACCCAAACTCATATCGGCCGCGTAGATGGTTGCTTCTGATCTTGATCATCTCAGCAAGCACGACCAGAGAGTCGTGAATCGATCGAACTTTACTATCTGGTTGGTGATACCAGTCGACTCCTAACTCCGTAACTCTCAATTGCTGGCGTTGGGCAAGATATAAGATCTCGATGTCGAAGCCGAACGCTTTGAGGGTTTGCTGCCGGAAGAGAGCCTCTGCGGCTTCTCTACGGAACATTTTGAAGCCGCACTGGGTGTCCTCGATGTTGCGGACTCCCCCGGCCGTTCGGATCAACACATTGAGGATGCGGCCCATCAATTGCCTCACGGGGGGTTCATGAAAACGACGTGCTCCCTTGACCTGGCGAGAACCTATCACGATGTCGGCGTGTTGGATGAGGTCGAAGAAGCGGCTGATCTGATCGATGGGCATTGCAAGGTCGGCGTCGCAAAGGAAACGATAGTCTCCCCTGGCCTGCAGCATACCGGATTTAACTGCGCCACCCTTGCCTTGGTGAGGCATGGAGATGAGCTTGACTGGAGATTCAGGTGAAGTAAAGGCTGTGACTAAATCGGGCGTTTCGTCGGTGCTGCCGTCGTCGGCGACCAGCACTTCCGCAACAAAGTCCTGGTAACGCAGGTACCGGGTAACGCTTTCGAGCGTACGTGTGATCCGAGACGCCTCGTTATAGGCCGGGATGATGACGGACAGTCTGGGTGAACCCAAGGGTACGTTGGCTAGGACGCTTCGTCCAGGCTCTCCAAATTGAAGGTCTGATGAAGGGTTTTCACCGCGTGAGGTACAGCTTGCCGGCTCACGATTGCTGAGATTCTGATTTCGGAGGTGGTCATCATCTCAATGTTGACGCCGGCATGGAACAACGCTTCGAATGTCTTTGCAGCGAAGCCTGGGGCGTTACGCATCGCTGCGCCGACGACGCTAACCTTGGCCAGCTGGTCATCCGTCTGCATGCTCGTTGCTCCAATGGTCTCCGCCACAGGCTCTACGAGACCGATTGCGGCTTTCAGATCTTCTAGTCCCACGGTGAATGTGAAGTCGGTGACGCTATGGGCACTTGCGTTCTGGACTATTGAGTCAATGCGAATATGTTCACTGGTCAATGGTTCAAATAAGCTGGCTGCGATGCCTGGGGTGTCTGGAGCTCCAGACACGGTGATTTTAGCAACGTCAGGGTCGTGAGCGATGCCGCGAACCTTCGTGCCCTCTTCCATGAGCGTTTCTTCATGGATAAGAGTTCCAGGTGCGCTATTGAAACTGGACGCTACAAAAATAGGAACCTTGTAGACGCTACCGAGCTCGACGGCTCGGGGGTGCATGATTTTGGCGCCGGCGCTGGCGAGTTCGAGCATTTCTTCGTAACTGATATCGGCGAGTTTGCGGGCATTGGGAACGATGCGGGGGTCTGCGGTGAAGACTCCCTCAACGTCACTGAAGCGCTCGCATCTGGCAGCGGAGAGACGGGCCGCGAGGGCAACGGCTGTGGTGTCGGATCCACCCCTTCCGAGGGTCGTGACGTCCTCGTCTTCCGTTACCCCCTGGAAGCCGGCCACGATTACAACTCGACCGCGATCAAGTTCTTTGAGAATTCTTTGGGGGTCTATGCTAGTTATTCGAGCTCGCCCGAAACGTCGCTCAGTTTTGATCCCAGCCTGAAAACCGCTCAGGCTCACGGCATCCTGCCCGAGCTGACGCAGCGCCATCGCCAGCAAGGAGCTTGAGACGAGTTCTCCGGTGGAGAGGAGAAGGTCCATCTCTCGCTGGTTGGGCTCGTTACAGACTTCACGAGCGAGGGTGGTTAGTAGATCTGTTGTGTTGCCCATGGCAGACACGACGACTACGACGTCGTCCCCCTTCAATCGTGTAGCGACTACGCGGTCTGCAACGCTCTTAACGCGCTCTGTGTCGGCGACTGAGCTGCCTCCATATTTCTGTACGATCAGTCCCATAAGATCCTCATGGGTGAAACCCGGTGGCTTTAGCTCCTGGCGCACCTAGTCGCACAAGTCGGCACGCTCCTTGCACCTGGGTCTGGGTGGCCCAGTGCTTCATGGCTTGGACAACAGGCCTACCGTCTCCCGAAACTAGGGCTAGGACCGTTGGCCCTGATCCTGAGAGGAAAACACCATGAGCCCCGGCTTCAACAGCTGCACTGAAAAGGTCGTCTAATCCTGGCACCAATGAAGCTCGATAATACTGATGTAAGCGGTCTTGAGTGGCTGTTTGAAGAAGGTCCCACCGAGCCTGTTCCAGAGCGTGTACTAGAAGCGACGCACGGCTGACGTTGTATACGGCATCTTGGAGGGGAACCTTAGTTGGAAGGATTCCTCGTGCCTTTTCTGTGACCACTTCTTTCGTTGGGACAAACAGGAGAGCCTTTAGACCTCGCTTGGCTTTGAACTTGGCACGAACGAAAGCTCCTTTGTCTTGAGCCACGAGTTGGAAGCCTCCAAAAATCGCCGGAGCCACATTATCGGGGTGGCCTTCCATCTTGGCACAAGCAGAGAACACTTCCTCGCTGGAGAGCGGCGATCCCTCCAATGCGTTGGCTGCTGTGAATCCACCGACAATTGCTGCTGCGCTTGAGCCGAGACCACGGCTCAGCGGGATTCGGTTCAAGCACCGAAGCTCCAATGAGGGTACGGACTTTCCGGCACGTTCATAGAAAGCAATGGCGCCACGATACACGAGGTTATTCTTGTTGCGAGGCGCGTCCTGTCCCCGAACGTGGATTGAAGTTGTATTCGACCGCTTGAGCGAGACGGAAGAGTAGATCCCTAGCGCAACACCCATGCAATCGAAGCCAGCGCCAAGATTCGCGGAGGTTGCGGGTACGCGTACGGTCACCTTGTCGAAACGCATAGTACGACGCACCCCAATACGGCGGCGAGACGCTGAGTATAGCACGCGTCTCCTTGAAGAAGTGCTCTTTCTCCTGTCCCAGTACGCAGGAAGGTCGGCGTTGCCTCCAGGGTGGCCGCCGACCTTCCCGCTCACCGAGAGTATGGGGGGTTATGAGATATTTTTGTGCAATGGTGCCATTAGTCGCCAGGCACGCCATGCGCCGACGGCACCAAGTGCGCCACCAAGAGCGGCACCGATAGGTTGCCAAATAGCAAATTGGTACCCATCAATGAACAGACCGGGGAAACCGAATGCACCTACGCCAGAGAGCGCACCGATAGTCGCCCACACGCCGACGTGGATGGTCAGGGCCAAGGTCTGGGTATCGGTCTGGGCGCGTTGGGACCAACGTTCCCAGGTCCAACGTCCGGCGGGGCCCTGCTTCCTTGGGTCTCGAAGGGTGTTCTCTATCGCACCATTTGGCTCGTTACGAGTGGTGATAGGATCTGTTTCAGTAGTCCAGGTGTCGTTACGAACTTCTCTAATCTCGATCATTGGCTAGCTCCTTATTGTGGATCCATCCTCAGGTCGAGATCCTGGAGGAAATTTGGGAGCTCCGGCTCCGGGCCGGCCTCGTGGTACTTCTCAGTTGCAAGTTTTACCCGCTCCTCCACGCTCAGATGTTGAGGATCAGGAAGGGCCGATTCGGGCAAGTGCGTCGCAATGAGGATTACTTCAACTGGTTCGCCACTCAACTTTTTGGGGTCCATGTGCATGCCGAAGAAGATTTCTGCGTCGGGATCTCCGACGCTCGCGGCGAAGCGTCCGGCCTCTTGGATTTCTTTCATGGTGAGGTCTGGCCCACCGTTAACGAAGTAGATCATGGAACCGGCTCCGTGGGGCTTCGCCGTTAAAAGGGGCTTATCGCACGCGTCTTTAAGGGCTGCGATTACGCGACCCTCGCCGTCGCCACTGCCCATCGCCATAAGTCCAAGGCCGCCGCCTGAAACGACGGCGCGGATGTCGGCGAAGTCGACGTTGACGTCGCCGGCGACATTGATAATCCGAGATAGAGAGGTGATTGCGTCGACCATCACCTGATCCGCGAGACCAAACGAATCGCGGACCGAAGTGGTCCTTTCTACATTGGAGAGCAATCGGTCGTTGCTAACAACAATCACCGTATCGGCGGCAGCCTTAAGGGGCATGAGCCCATCCCGAGCAGAGCTGTTTCGTCGTGGACCTTCAAATTTGAATGGGGTGGTCACTACAGCTACGCTCACGGCGCCGATTTCTGCAGCAACCTGGGCTACAAGCGGGGCGGCTCCAGTTCCGGTACCACCACCCATGCCTGCGGCGACAAAGACGAGGTCGGCGCCTTCGAGTTCAGCAGCAATGGCGTCACGGCTCTCCTCTGCGGCCAGTCTCCCGACTTCAGGATTACCACCGGCTCCCAGCCCTTTCGTGGCTTCCGTTCCCATGACAATGGATGGGATCCCGTAAGAGAAAGTCAAGGAGGATGCGTCTGTGTTGAGACAAAGGAGTTCCAATCCAGGTATCTCAATGACTGACATGCGCCGGACGGCATTAACCCCACCGCCTCCAACGCCGACAACCTTGATGCTGGCCTTCCCAGTCTCGTTTAGGGACGGGGTGTTCTCTTGAAGAACCATCGCGCTCCTCACCGATCTACCGAGAGAGGAAAACTCACGTAGATCAAAACGCGGTATACATTGAACTCAGTTCAAAACTACCTACCGGAATTCTAGTCAGCGCAGCCAGTTGTTGTCAAGAGTTCTGAACCGAGTTCAGTAAAAAGACTAACCGGGAACTCAAGGGGTTTGAATAGTCCAACCACTGAAGACCCATTCAATTCTGCTCAATGGATCTAACTGGGGACTAGCTACCAGGGCAAGTTTCCGTCAGCACTTCCCTGTTGATCTCGGGGTTTATTGGCTTCAGCGCTCTCTGAGGTGGGTTGCCGATTCAGGTCGGCTTCGTACCCCTGGTCACCAGGGTGATAGAAACCCTGTCCCACAAGCGCGTCGGGTAGGTGTTGTTGTTCTACTTTGTGGTCGGGGAAGTTGTGGTCATAGCGGTAGCCCTTGCCGTGTCCCAGGTTGTGGCTTAGTCCTGTCACCGCATTTCTTAGATGGAGTGGGACAGGCTGATTCCCTTTTGCTTCGACCGCTTCCTTTGCTTTGCCATAAGCGGTGAGGGCTGAATTGCTTTTGGGTGCACTCGCTAAGTACAGGGTCGCTTCTGACAGAGGGAGGAACCCCTCGGGCATGCCGATAAAGTGTACGGCCTGCTGAGTTGCGACGGCGATGCCCAGAGCTTGAGGGTCAGCGAGACCTACATCTTCGGCGGCGAGAATCACGAGACGACGGGCTACGAAGAGAGGGTCTTCGCCTGCTTCGAGTAAACGTGCAAGCCAATAGATGGCTGCGTCGGGGTCTGATCCACGCACGGACTTGATGAATGCAGATATCGTGTCATAACGCTCGTCGCCGCCTTTGTCGTAACGAAGAGCGTGGTATTGGGCTAATTGTTCGAGCACTGGCAATTTGATAGTGCGAGTGCCGTCGTCGGCCGAGGTTGTAGCTTCTACCGCTAGTTCGAGGGCATTGAGAGTGGCGCGAGCGTCGCCGTTGCCGATTGAAATTAAGAAATCGAGGGCATCCTCTTTGATCGACGCTTTCTTGGAGGCGAGACCGCGCTCCTTATCGGCTAGGGCACGGGCGACGACTAAGCGCAGGTCGTTTTCGGTTAACGGCTTCAGCGGAAAGACGCGTGCTCGGGACAGCAGTGGGGAGATTACTTCGAATGAAGGGTTTTCGGTGGTGGCTCCTATGAAAATGACACTACCTTCTTCAATGTGGGGTAGCATCGCGTCTTGTTGTGCTTTATTGAATCTGTGGATCTCATCAATGAACAAGATGGAGCGCTCAGCCTTCCCCCTGGATCGATTCTCGGCCTCGGCCATAATGCGTCGAAGTTCGGCCACTCCAGAGGAAACAGCGCTGACTTGGCTAAAGTTGGAGCTAGTCATACGAGCAATAACGCGCGCTAGGGTGGTTTTGCCAGAGCCCGGTGGTCCCCAAAGGACCATTGAGGGTAGGTGATCAGAGTCGATTGCCTTTCGGAGGATACGACCCTCACCAATTAGTTCTTCTTGGCCAAGAATTTCATCGAGTGAGCGAGGACGCATGCGCGCGGCCAGGGGAGCTCCGACGATGGCAGCTTCGTCAGTAGGGATCAGCGAGGGTTGGCGACTTGGGTGTTGGGGTGATCGGCCTGGCATAGCGGTTTCTTGTTAGGGGCTAGTTCCCAGGTTCACCGGGGTAACGGAGGGAACCGCAGGATTAGATGGCGACTTTCCTTTTGCGTCATTACTTGCGGTCTGGCTGATGATCATTTCTGTCAAGGACCTTGTAGAGTGCTCTTTGAACTAGCTTGATTAATGTTCCGGTTGGGGCACCGTTCAGAGTTCGGCGATTGTGACACCCATGCCACCCTCCTCAGGATCCGAATCAGAGAACATTCCGACAAGGGGGTGACTGTCAAGAGCATGGTGGATAGCTTCACGGAGTATCCCGCGGCCCTTACCGTGGATAATTCGAACGCGGCGATGGCCAGCAAGGACCGCTTTCTCGATGTACTCATCCACCGCTTCTACGGCCTGCTGGGCTCGCATTCCATGAACCCAAAGCTCGTCGCCGACCCGCGCACGTCGTTTGACGCCTTCATCGACGGTGTACCGTGGCAACTGTTCCGGTTCCCTGGTTTTGACCTTGGCTTCGATAAGGTCGAGGGGTACCTCCATACGCAGAGACCCCGCCTGTACTTGAACACGGTCATTTTCCTGCTGGCTAACGACCTCCGCCACCGGCTTGAGTCCGCGAATGCGAACGTGATCCCCCGGTTCAAGGGCAATCATCCTTGATGTTGGGCTGGTGTCCTTCCATGGTCCGTTCTCGAGCAGTTTCTTGAGCTTGCTGACCTCTGTGGACAGATGTGCGAGCTCGGTTCGTCCCTTCTCTCCCACCAAGGACTTGGCGCGCCGGCCTGTGTGGCGGAGCCGACTCTTCATCGCTTCGATCATGACTTGCGCTTCAACACGTTGCTCTAGGAGAGCTTGCCGATGTTCGTCCTCGAGGGATTCGATCTGTTTTTGCAGATGGACTTGAGCTGTCTCGATCTCTCGCCGTTTGGTCTCAGCGGATGTTCGCTCTTTTTCTGCTATGCTTCGTTGCCTTTGAATGTCCTCGAGTAGGAGTTCGACCTCGGCTAGGGATTGTCCGACGGAGCTCTTGGCAGTTTCGAGTACATCTGCTGGGATGCCCAACCGCTCTGCCACGTTGAGGGCATTGCTTCGTCCTGGCACGCCAATGACCAGTCTGAAAGTCGGCTCAAGTGTGACTGGATCGAATTCGACGTTAGCGTTCTCGAAGCCGTTGGCTACGTTAGCGAAACCCTTGAGTTCACTGTGGTGTGTGGTGACAAGAGTTGTTGCCCCACGGTCCACCAGCGAAGAGAGGATCGCTTTGGCTAAGGCGGTTCCTTCCTGAGGATCGGTTCCTGCACCAACTTCGTCTAGCAAAACCAGCGACTCGCTAGTCGCGACCTTCAGTATGTCTACGATGGTAGTCATGTGAGCACTGAACGTCGAAAGCGACTGCTCTATGCTCTGCTCGTCTCCGATATCTGCGTAGACGCCATCAAATATCTTGAATGACGAGCCCTTGGAGGCAGGAATGGCCAAACCTGCCTGCGCCATAAGAGCGAGGAGCCCGACTGTTTTGAGGGCAACGGTTTTACCCCCGGTATTGGGGCCTGAGATTACGAGCCCCAGGTATTTGAGGCCCATCTCCAGGCTCATGGGTACCGCGTCATGCCCTAGCGTCGGATGGCGAGCGTCTACTAGGCGAATACTTTGCACCTCGCCATTTCTGTGGACCGAGTCACTGATCA
>CAZUGG010000118.1:0-10886 GCA_964619905.1 uncultured Dehalococcoidia bacterium | reverse complement strand
GCCCTTGCTTATTTACTCTCTGTGGCAATTACCGGAGCCAAGTTGGAAAGTTGGCTGGTTACGTTTGGCGTGGGACTCTCGGCCACTGCGTTCATTTACTCTTCGGAGGTTTATCCAGAAGTGCCAGCCGCGGCTCTGCTCTTAACGGGACTACTGATACTGACGAGGCCGGGGAAGCTCGAGGTTTGGCCAGCAATGGGCTTGGTGCTGTGCGTGGTCGGGATGATGTGGCTAGGAGTTAAGTACGCACCGTTAGGTGTAGTCTTGATCGGAGTCTCTGCGTACAGAGCGTCAACTCTTGGTCGTATGACGATTCTGCTTTCAGCGGGGACGTTAGCGATACCCTACGTCCTATTTCATTTAGCGACCTTTGGCGAACTCACTCCATATAACGTCAACGTTGTCTACGCAGGGACGTCCACGGGCCAATTGATTGCTGAGCACGCGTCTTTCTCTGACCGGGCCTACAGGCTTTATGGGCTATTCATCGACGAGCGGTTTGGTATTGCTCGTTGGGCCCCGCTGATTTTCCTGGCCGCGCCGGGCTTTGCTCTCAGTCTTTTCCATCGTGGCTGGTCAAGACTGTTAATTGCCTTGATAGGCATACAGATTCTTATAGCCACTTTCTTTGCGATCACCATGATGGGCTGGTGGTTTCCTGGCAGAACGCTGATGACAGTCCTACCACTCTTTATCGTGCCTATAACTTTATTGCTGCTAAACGCTTCCCCTTACCTTAAGTTGGCTGCGATTGGGCTCGCACTTTACTCGATTGCTATCACGGGATCGCTTGCGTATGCGGGTCACACCGGTGAGGTGGTTATCGCAGTAGATCCTTTTGGGATGGATTCGCCACTTTTCAAAGGTTTAGGGATCATTTTCCCTGACTATCGATCGTGGTCAGTGCACACAATAGTTGCCACGACCGCTTGGTTAGCTACTGGGGTTTTGGCGATGGGTTTATTGCTACCAAGGCTTTCGCGTTCTCATTAGAGCAGTTGTTTTGGACTAAGGCGTTTGAGGGCAGTCCTTCTCGAGTCACTTTTCCTTGATAGAAGCACTCTCGAAGATGGGCGTAGTTGAGTGGTGTTTCACCGTGTTGCGAGTTGGTTGTTGGTCGCGTTGGTTCGGCTATATCACGCTGCCGGACAACCCGGTGCCGCGGGCACTCTACGTGCCGCTCGGCATGATTGCTCATACGGTATTAGACGAAGATGTCTCCGATTGAAGAAACCAGGCATTAATTGGAAGAATGTTATGGCCGACGGAGGGGTTCACATCGTGCCTGCGATGGAGATGCTGGCTTTGGGGACCTGTGCCGGCCGGGGTGCTCGGGCAACTCTGGCCGAGCACCAAGTTTTGACGGTCTAGGTTCCGTCACTAACTCTTAGAAACCGAAAATGCGAGCGCAGTTGCCCCCCGAGATTTTGGCCTTCTCTTCCTCAGTGCAGTCGGCAAGGATTTCGTTGAGCACCTCTCGGCTTCGAGGGAAGGTCGCCTCCTGGTGGGGGTAGTCTGAACCCCACATCAGGTTATCGACACCGATAATGTTGCGCATCGCAATGCCCCGGGCGTCCTCCTGGAAGCTCATGAAGATGTTGCGGTGGAAGTAGTCGCTCGGCAGCATGTCCTCGCCGAAACGGTGCCAACTCTCCCGGCGGGCCTTCTGTGTGTAGACATAGTCCATACGGTCGAGGAAGAAGGCGGCCCATTCGAGTTCATGCTCGATGGACCCGACTTGCAGTTTAGGGAAACGCTCGAAGACTCCGCTGAAGATCATGTCGCCTAGGGCAACTCGGACGTAGAAGTCGGCGTTGCAGAAAAGGGAAGGCTTCGTAGTATCTCCGCGGATCTCTCCCCCTCGATTGGAGGCGACGTGAAGGGAAAGGGGCATCTGCAAGTCTTGCGCCGCGGCCCAAAACGGATCGTATTCAGGGGATTCGTAGGTGCGCCGTTCGATCGGAGCCACGGGGATCATGACGCCGGAGAGACCGAGCTTGGCGCAGCGTTCCATCTCCTTGATGGATTCGTCCACGTCCTCTAGGAGTAGCATTCCGACACCCTTGAGACGTTTGGGAGCTGTACTACAGAATTCTGCAGTCCAGTCGTTATAGGCTCGGAAGAGGGCTCCCAGGAAATCTGGGTCAGGAATTCGGTACAAGATTAAGCCGACTGTCGGGTAAACGATGTCGATGTCGATGCCGTCTATGTCCATGTCCTTGACATGGGCATCCGGCTGATAAGCGCCTGGCAGGATGTTCTCCCACACATCCTCCATGGTGACACCCGCTGGGTTATCGAAACGCCTGCCGGGCTGAGACCCGCCCCCTATGCTCACGAGGTCTTGCCCATCACAGTGGAAGCGATCACCGGTCTCTTCTTTAACTAAGTGCGGGGCACGGTCCCGATACTTGGCATCCACCCGGTCCGTCCATAGGTCGGGTGGCTCGAAGACGTGGCTGTCGGAAGAAATGATTGGCTGACTGGTCATGGCTTACTCCTCGACCCGCTCTCGATCCTAGTTCTCGAAGCCAAAGAAACGAGCGGTGTTGCCGAACGTGATGTTGTGGACGTCTTCATCGGAAGCTCCCGCGAATATTTCTCGAATGACACGTTGTGACTCCGGCCATGTGCACTCCGTGTGCGGATAGTCGGAACCCCAAACTAGGTTTTCGACACCGATGAGTTCTCGAGTGGCCACTGCAGTGGAATCGTCTTGGAAGCTGACCACAATGTTTCTATGGAAGAAGTCGCTAGGGGTCATGTCTGATTTAAACCGACCCCAAGAGGTCTTGCGGTCGTTGTAGCGTAGGTCCATCCGGAAGAGCCAATGCCCAGCCCAGCCCGCTTGGTTCTCGACGCTAGCAACCTTTAATTTCGGGAATCGCTCGAAGACGCCGGACATGATCATGGAACTCAGAGACCTTCTGATCCAGTGATCGCCGTTGGGGTAGACCAGGTCGAGTGGTTCGTAGGGGTCCTCGGACGAGTAATGGTCCATGGGAATGCCATCCCGAGTTGTCCTATTGGACCCTGAGTGGAGGCAGAGTGGAACGTCCATATCCTGGGCTGCCGCCCAGAAGGGGTCGTACTCAGGCATGAAGTACTGTCGCTCGTGTGCCGGGTGGACGGAGATGATCGCTACCTTGAGGCCCATTTTGTTGGCCCGCTCCATCTCCGCGATGCCTTCTGGAATACTGTCGAGGTTGATCATCGCAGCACCCTTGAGGGCCTTCGGGTAGGGCTTGCAGAACTCCGCTGCCCAGTCGTTGTAGGTGCGGCAAATGGCATTCAGAAGCTCTGGGTCGGGTGTCATCCAGATGCCGCCAACGCCCTTAGTGGGAAAGATGACGGCACCCTCGACACCTTCGAGGGCCATGTCTTTTAAGGCTTCATCAGGGTCGTAGGCACCTTTTCGGACCGCCTCGAATCGATCGTCGACGCTGATCTCGTGTGGGTTCTTAGCGGTATAGCGCTCTCCAGGGTGAGTGGCGTTGCCAACAGATCCGACTGACAGGTTGTCGCCAACGATCCAGTAGTCGGCGTCCTCTCGGCTCTCAATTCTGGGAGCGACGTCCTGATACTTGGATTCGATTCGGCTGGTCCAAAGATCAGGAGGTTCGACGATGTGATTGTCCGCCGAAAGCAGCCGCAGTGCCGTTGTTGCCATGATGACCCCCGAGTTACCAGCTTTAAAGACTAGATTCTAGCTTGAATGGCCCTACAGGGGCAACGTAACATAAGGCCTTCTTAGAGTTAGAGCCAGGGGAACAGTATGAATTTAGGAAGCCAAGGGAACCTCACTGATCTTTTCAGGGATGCCGCGGCGACCCACGAATTAACTGGATTCGATTTCAGTCAACCGACAGGCAATTTCGTAACGGTTGGTGGTGTTCAGTTCCACTATGTCGACTGGGGCGGTAATGGTCCCCCAATTCTTTTTCTCCATGGAGGGTTTCAGACTTGTCGCACTTGGGACATGGTCTGCGCCCAGATCAGAGATCGTTACCGGTGTTACGCGATGGACGAGCGCGACCATGGTGACAGTGAGACACATCATTCGAACGACATGAGTCCTAAAGCTCAGTCAGAGGACATAAGAGGCGTCGTGGAGGCGATCGGCCTCAAGGAGTTTATCTTGGTCGGTATGTCTATGGGTGGCCTAAATGGCATTGCCTATGCTTCGCGGTTCCCTAAAGGACTGAAAGCGATGGTGGTGGTGGACGTGGGCCCGACCGTCCGTAAGACCGGTGGCCAGGAGGTTGGCGAGTTCAGTAAACCACGTCCTTTTCCATCCTTCGAGGCTGCATTGGAAGAGGCGGTGCGCTTTAACCCTCTCAGACCTAAGGCTCATCTGGAATATAGCTTGGCCCATTCGTTGCGTGAGGAGGGAGACGGTACATGGGTGTGGAAACATCGTTTCCCTGAGGATCGGGTGATGCCACGTGAAGTTGAGGAAGGGGATACCGTAGATCGCCCAGAAATGTGGGAGGATGTAGCCCAAATCACATGCCCGACCCTCGTGATTCGAGGTGGCAAGAGCCGTGTGTTTTTTGACGAAGACGCACAGAAATTGGTTGGAGCGCTCTCGAAAGGATCTCTAGTGACAGTTCACGGCGCGGGTCACACTGTGCAGGGCGACAAACCGAAGCAGTTTGTCCATGAGTTGGACACCTTTTTGAATAACGTTAGCTAACTGATTAGCCTGGCTTCGTTTGACATAGAGGTGGCGCCAGGTATAGTCCCTTCAAGCCCATAGTGTTCTACCGGCTAACCACTGCCGGATTCCTCAAGAGGAGCGTTTTAGTGGCCTTTCAAGATATTTTGGTGGAAAAGCAGGATCACATTGCGACTCTGACGATCAATCGACCGGAAAAGTTGAATGCGTTCCGACACGAGACGAACCAGGAGGTTCTTCAGGCACTCGATGAAATCGAGAACGACGATAATACCCACGTGGTGATTCTGACGGGATCGGGCCGCGCCTTCTGTACAGGCCATGATATGAACGACCCGCCGGAGCCTCATGAAGATCGGATTGGGTGGCACGCCCGCGGTCGTGACTACGGAAGAATCTGTTTCAAGCTGCTACATCTACGGCAGCCTGTGGTTGCGGCTATCAATGGTTGGTGCGCCGCCGGCGGAGTCGGGATTGCCATTTGTTGTGACATCCTGATGTGCTCGGACGACGCGCAGTTCTACATGCCTCAGATCGCATATGGCTACCCCAGTATGCCGGGGATCGGCGCGCTCTTCATGGCCTATACATCTATGGCGTGGACTAAGGACATGATATTGCGCAGAAGGAAAGTAGATGCGGCTACAGCAGAGCGGATTGGGCTGGTAAGCCAGATTGTGCCGAAGGATGAGCTGAAAGCGGAGGCGTGGAAGGCTGCTGTTGCGCTGGCGGAAGTGCCAAGAGACATTATGACGATGCAACGCGAAATGATGAATAAGCTCTGGTTAAGCGTCACTGGTATCGAGGCGGCGATGCGCGCCGGGCGTCATACCGCTGTCGCCGGTCACAGCCTTCCCGACTGGGAGGAGCGAGAGGCCAACTGGAAGACCATAAAACGTTAACGGAGGCTCAGATGAGTTTGAAAGGTAAAACAGCGCTGGTAACCGGCTCGAGTCGGAATATCGGCAAGGCGATTGCTTTAGGTTTTGCGAAGGAAGGCGCGAATGTAGTTGTGAATGCGGTGTCCCGTATGGATGACGCGAAGGAGGTCGCGCAGCAGGCTGAGAAGGAGCACGGCGTGAAGGCCGTTGCGATTCAGGCCGACGTCTCCGACGGTGCCCAGGTGGCGGCGATGATCAAGCAGGCGAACGAGACCTTCGGCGGCGTCGACATTTTGGTCAACAATCCGAAATTCAACCCTCCCTCCCCGTTTGTTGATATGCCATACGAAACGTGGCGCAAAGCGATGGCGGTGATGCTGGATGGTGCTTTCTTCTGCATTCAGGGTGTCTTGCCCCACATGATCGAGAAGGCTTCGGGCAGAATCATCAATATCAGCGCCGGGGGTGCTTACTCAGGCGGACCTAAGCAAGCGCACTACTTTGCTGCGAAAATGGGGTTGCGTGGACTCACTCGAGGTCTTGCGACTGAGTACGCTGCAAACGGCATTCTGGTGAACGAGGTGGCTCCCGGTGTCATCGATACCGTTCGAGATGGACCGCCATTGGACATGGCGGCCTTTGCCAAAACGATTCCCGTGGGCTATGTAGGTCGGCCGCAGGATATTGCGGACGTCTGCACTCTCCTAGCGGGTGACAGCGGCAGGTTTATCACCGGTCAGATCATCCACGTCAACGGTGGCCGAGGCATGTACTAAGTTTGAACTGTAAGCGCCTGACGACAGTGGGGCGTGTGAGGAGTATCGGGGCATGAGCGGACCACTCGAAGGAGTACGCGTCGCGGATTTCACCCATTTCATGGCGGGGCCGGTCTCGACGTTGTTGCTCAATGACTTAGGCGCTGAGGTGATCAAGATCGAGCCACTTCACGGTGAGGCCGGCCGTCTTGGCGGGGCCCGGCCGGTTCCCAATGGCGAAGGATTAACCTTCCAAGTTCACAACCGTGGCAAGAAATCGATAACAGTTGACCTTAACAAAGCCGAGGGCCGCGAGGTCGTGGCGGACTTGATCCGGATCTCTGACGTGGTGGTGGAGAACTTCCGGGTCGGGGCGATTGGAAAGTTAGGGTTTGGTTATGAACAGGTGTCCAAGATTAATCCTACGATTGTAATGGCCTCGATCTCGGGTTTTGGGCAAGACAGCCCTTACTCAGACTGGCCTTCAGTCGACTTCGTGCCGCAGGCGATGAGCGGCCTGATGGAGCTCAACGGGCAGCCTGGCGATCCCCCCACTAAGTATGGCGTAGAGATGGCCGACTACGCTGGTGGTATCTTTGGCGCTCTGAGCGTCTGCGGTGCTCTATACAAACGGTCAGTTACGGGTCAGGGAGAGCATATCGATCTTGGTATGCATGACACCATGACTTTCCAGTTGAACTATCACGCCATTCGCTATCAGTATGCGGGCTTGCGCTACGGGCGGATTGGGAACCGGACCGCGGGTAGTGGGATATCAGGATCCTATGAGTGCGAGGATGGCTACGTAGCTATTGCGAGCGGAGGCGACGTACGTTGGAAAGCTTTCACCCAAATGATTGGACGTCCGGATATGGGTGACGACCCTCGGCTGCAGAAGACCGCTGATCGTTGGGATCATCACGACGAGATCGACGGGGCCATTAAAGCCTGGACCAAGACGCGCACCGTTGCTGAGGTGATGAAGGAACTGCATGCCCACGATCAGATCGCGGGCCCAGTCTATTCGCTCCCGCAGGTATTCGAAGACGAGAACGTAAAATATCGCAAGATGTTGGTTGAACTGGAGCACCCAATCCAGGGCAAGGTTGTCGCCCCAGGTAACGTGTTCAAGATGCGCAACTCAACGCCGCCGCCGGTAGAGACGCCGGCGCCCATGCTTGCCGAGCATAACGGCTACGTGATGCTCGAATTGTTGGGCTACTCATCGAAGAAACTTTGGGACCTCGAAGAGACTGAGGTGGTGCACCCGAAGCAAGCGGCCGCGCTGTCGGTAGACTAGCTCGGACGCGCCGCAAGGCGATCGCCCCGGCACCCCGCTTGTAGGTGCGAACCCACCTGGGGAGGTGGGTTCCAAAATCCGGGATTGGGTTACCTTTGCAGAGGCGGGCCTTCTACTTGATCGCGGCGAGGAAGTCCTCTGACGAGATGACTTTCGAGTGCATACTGAGCACTTTGCTCATGAGCATCCGATGGACCTCTTCATCTTTGTCGGCACAGCAGTCCTCTAGTACGTACTGGTCGTAGTCGAGGTCAACGCCCCACCGTACCGCGGAGAGAACTTGGCCACTGGTGCTGATCCCGAAGATCGCGAGCTGGCCGATCTCTCGAGAGCGCAGCATGAGATCAAGGCTGGTGCCAGAGAAGATGCCAGCGCGTTGCCGGTCAATTATGATGTCGTCTTCCTGAGGGGCAACGTCTGGGTGAATCTTCACATCCTCGGAGCCACGGCGGAATCGGCCGCCGCCTCGGAAGTTGACCAAACTCCAGTTCCGGGGGTGGACTATGGGGCGGTCGTCCTCGAAACCCGAGCCTAAGGTGCCATAGACGATGGTCAGGCCCGCAGACCGTGCTGCCTTCACGACAGGGGTTGCTTTGGCGAGCGCGGCGCGCCGCGCGTCATCGCTCACGATGCCGACGAGGTAGTCGAGGACTAGGACCGCGGTGTGCTTGGGGTCGATTGTGATGTCTGCCATGAAGTGAGGCCTCCGTGCTTGTTATTTTCCCAGCGGATTCAGTCTTATCCACCCAGCAGCGATCCAGGCCCTTCTACTGGTGTGACCCCGAGTCGCTTTAGGCATGACCACATCGTGATCTGGTTCGCCCCGAATACGGGCTTGCCCAGGTCAGTCTCTAGGTCATCGATCACGGGGGATGATAACCAATTAGTGCCACTGATGAAAAGCGCTTGTGCATCCGGGTGGTCCGCCTCGCGTGCTGCGCTGTAGGCAGACTCCGGAGGCAGCTCTCCGATATCGAAGCCAGTTTTCGTCCCAACCGAATAGTCCTTAACCACCTTAAGCTTAGGCGCAGCATCCTTGAGGTAGTCGATCTCAATAGGGGTCAGCTTCTCCGAGTATGGGGCCGCGATGGCAATGCTTTCGATCCCGAGCTCATCGATGACTTCCAAGAGGGCGATAGAGGTGGTTACAGCAGGGCATCCGGAAGCAGACTCCATCATTTTCACTAGGCGACGGTCGTAGTCAGCGCCGTCGATCATGGACCCCAAGGTGTGGGCAAAGGCAACAACGTCGGGGCGCACCGGTTTGAGCGCGGCTGCGGAGCGTTCTAAATCATCGTTGGTTTCTTTGAGAACCTGGCGAGTCAATTCCTTGGGCTCGACGGCGCGAAACATTCGACTCGCGTGGATGGTGACACCGTTGGGTGCCATGGCATTGAACTCAACCTCGCAGATGATGTTCGGAGGCGAAACGACAATGCCGATTCGGCCTCGCCAGCTGTTCAACTGGAGGTGTCCTTCTGGATGATAAAGGTGTGGAGGCCTTTGGCGACGAGACGGTTGGAGGCCTCTTCCCGGACCTCCATATCCCCGACTGCGATCCGAGAACCGCGGCGAATGATCCGTCCCTCTGCCAGCAGATTGTCCCCGGCGCGCGCTGGGCTAAGGTAGTTGATCTTAAGTTCGATGGAAGAAAAGGCTTCACCATCGCTCAAAACGGTATGGAGTGCTTGTGCGGCGGCCGCATCGGCGATCGTGGCAACAATACCGCCGTGGACTGTGAGTACGCTTTGCAGGTGATGCTCTTTCACCGGCATTCGAAGTCGCGCGAAACCCTCCTCTACCAGGTCGAACTCGATCCCGAGGTGTTTGGAGTAACCCTGCTGGTCGAAACGAGCTTGCTGTTCTGCTGGATCGATTGGCATTGTAGGAGATGGCCTATCGCTTGATGTCCACGTCGCGAGTCTCGCTTTTCCAATTGGCCTCGCGTTCCTCCCAGTCTGGAAGACTGTGTCCGGCAATAGCGGTGTCGCGACCCGTGATGAGTGAAGTGTAAGTACCCGCTTGGCCGATCCAGATACGGTTCATCATCTCGCGTTGTAAGGCCATGATATCTGGCGGCACCTCGGCCATCTTTGCCGCGACTGACTGGGCCTCGTTGAGTAGTTGATCATTGGGTACGACACGGCTAACGATTCCTAGGTCGAGCGCTTCCTGAGCGTTGAGAAGTCGCCGCCCAAGAATGATGTCCTTGGTTACGGCAGGAGATGTGTAGAGGTTAAGTAGGGCACCGACGCCTGGCATGCTCGGGTAGCCGAGCTTGATCTGAGGGTTGTAGAACTTAGCATCCTCCGCGGCGATGAGGATATCGCAGCAGAGCGCCCAGCCGAAACCTCCTGCGGCGCACCAGCCGTTGATGGCGACGACGACTGGCTGTCGAAGCTGGAGTAAGGCTTCGCAGATATCGGAGTACTTGCGCCCCCCGGCGTGCCGGCTTAGACGGAGTTCAGGCGGCTGTGGCTCCTCATTCATGTCGTGGCCGGTGCAGAACCCCCTTCCGTTAGCGGCTATAAGCACGGAATGAACGCTCTCGTCTTCATTAATGTCGGCTAGGGCTTCGCGCATCGGCTGCTAGGTGTGCCGTCGGAATGCGTTCAACACTTCAGGGCGGTTGAACGTGATGGTACAGATGTGATCGTGCTTTTCGACGATTAAGTCGACGTAGTGCATGTTGGCCTCACCTTAGCCCTGTGTTTCTGCTCTCGGATCGACCCTAGCTCAGGCCGCCAGCGAATAGTCCGCTCAATAAGGGCACCCTTATAGCATACCGCACAGTGCGGACAGATTCATGAATACTAGGAGCGGAACTGGGCCCTAGCCGACCCTCTGACCCGGAACTATCGGGCGCTCTCGCTCGGCGCGAAGGTGTCTTGGTAGTTCTGGTACTTGGCGTAGTCGATGATCTCGTAGAGGTGCTGGCGAGTGAGCATGCTGGAGAGGTGAGCTTCTTGGGTGCCCGTTTCCCGTAAGGCTTTGAAAAATTCGAGTACCGCTTGGTTGGCAATGCGGAGAGCAGAAACTGGAAAGATCACAATTTTGAAGCCCCAGTCCTCAAACTGCTGCGCTGAGATGTAAGGGGTCTTGCCAAAATCGGTCATGTTGGCAAAGAGTGGTATGTCGATAACCTCGGATACGGCGCGGAATTCCTCTTCGGACTGAAGTGCTTCTGGGAAGATGATGTCCGCACCTGCGTCGACGTAGCGTTGCATCCTTTCGATAGCCGCTTCGAGGCCCTCGACGGCTTTGGCGTCGCA
>CAZUGG010000117.1:0-5371 GCA_964619905.1 uncultured Dehalococcoidia bacterium | reverse complement strand
CCTTGAACGTGACGCGAAAGACTTGTTCGGAAGTCTTTAGGGTTTAGACCTTGGCCTTGATCTTGGTGAAGTCGAAACTGGTGATGTCGTCTAAATGGATTGCGTATGCCCGGCGTTTTGTTGAGTTCTGGGAGATGGGATCCTCGGGAAGTCTGGCAAAAACCGAGGGGTCTGTAACCAGTTCCGCAGATCCGTGGGCTGTGACCCCCTTAATCTCGTAATAGGTTGGGTATTGGTCGGTCATGCATACGACGCGGGGATCGCGCTCGATGTTATTGTCACTGCGGCTCCCCGCCTGCACCCCGAAAACCAGTCGGTCGTCTTCTATGTAAGAGGCAACCACGTCGGCCCATGGGGATCCGTCCGGATCAAGCGTGCCCAGGACGACCCACTTTTGGGCTCCGACGAAAGAGGACATTTCAAGAGGGGTCATTGCGATCGATTCACGTGGCATGGTTAACGTAAATCCTCCATGAAACCGACCTCCGTCGGTGTTACTTCGAGAACGATTCTTTTGCCAGACTTGAGTCGATTCTCCGTGCGACTGGATAAACCGGTACTCACGCCTTGCCGGACTCCGGCTCGGTTCGGCATCTGAGTGGCCTCCACCACGCGATGAACCCCCTTGAATTCGACGGCGCGTACACCGTCGTGGGAATCGTAACCGTTGAGCACTAGCCAGGTGGTACGCTGGTCTCGTTGAGCGTTTCGGGTCTTGTGGCTTTTCCTGTAAGTGGTCACGCTCATTCGTCCATCGTCGTACCAGCCCGTCATGGGGTGTCCAGTTGGGGAGCCGTCCCTGCGCACCGTGATGATGAAGGTGCGGGTGTTTGCTTTGAGGAATGCCTCCAATTTACTGGGGACGTGAATGGGTTGGGGGTCTTTGCTCAAGTCGCGCCTCCAAGGAGTTTTATTGCGGCAAGGATGGTAGCACGGGGAACCGGGTTCGCAGCGGTGTCCCAAGGCATTTGAAACGTGACAGTGATCAAGGGGCCATGATGAAGGGCATGACAGTGTCGGCACTCATGTTTCTGGCACGTATCACTTTAAAATTGGTGGTTGTTATGCCAATCCACCTCTCTCGACAAGTTCGCTGACTTCATTGTTTGATAAACCTAGGATATCGTGGCAAATGTGCCCGTTGTGCTCAGCCCATAGCGGAGCGCCTCGCCTGATTTCCCGGGGCAAACCCTCGATGTTGAGCGGGGAGGCATAGGTCCAGGCTTCCCCAATAACTGGGTGGAGAACTCGTTGGAAGGAGCCACGTTGGATCAGATGCGGGTTTTGGATAACATCCCGAATGTGGTCAATCGAGGCCGCCGGCACGCCGTGGGTCCTCAGCAAGTCGGCAGCAGCTTGCTTATTTAATCCACGAGTCCATCGGGTGATGTGAGCTTTAATTGCTTCGGCGTGGTCACGTCGGCCTGCTTCTGTGGCGAAACGGTCGTCGCTTGCCCAGTTGGGTTGGCCGGCAGCAGCCCCAAGACCTTTCCATTGCGTGTCAGTTCTTATGGCGATGGCGATCCAGGAATCGTCTCGGTCTGTTGAGTCGTTGCGACAGGGGAAGGACCCATGGACGGGCACGAAGTCGTCTTGATCTTCCATCTTTGTGGGGAGTGTTCCGTTGACGGCCTGTTGTAGTAAGGCCTCGGGGATGGCATTCAACGCTACCTCTGCCTGAGCGACGTTGAAGTAGGCGCCTTGCCCCGTTTCGTTGCGGCGATGGAGGGCCGACAGCATGAGAGTGGCGCCCACCATGGCAGACACATAATCTGTGTAGACGAAGGCAGAGTGGACTGGAGGCCCATCACGATAACCACCGAGGCTAGCCATTCCGGTGATCGCCTCAAGGAGTGGCCCGTAGGCTATGTTGTTTTTTGCTGGGCCACTGTCACCGAAACCATTGAGCGACAGCATAATGATACTAGGATTGGCTTCACGGATGAGGTCATAAGGGACGCCGAGGCGCTCCATGGTGCCGAAGGAGAAGTTCTCGACGACGACATCGCTCACCCTAGCGAGTTGCAAAAATATGTCTTTACCCGAGGTGGTGGTGAGGTCAAGAGTAAGCCCAAGTGTGTGTCGGTTCACCTGGTTGTAGTAATAACTGCGCTCGCGACCCGGCTCGCCCCCTGCCATGGGCCAATTGCCCCGGAGGTTGTCGGGGGGTTTCTCGGTCTCAACCTTGATGACTTCCGCACCGGCGTCGGCTAGGAGCGCAGCTCCGAATGGTGAGGCTATTGCGGCGCCCAATTCGATGACCCTAAGTCCAGCCAAGGGGAGCAGTGGTGAGCTTGGGGGATGGGTTGACGGGTGGTGTTTAGGTCGAGAGTTAGGCAGTGGTTGAGAGTGAGAACCGGGTTCTGGTGCTGGACTGGGAGGAGTCCACTGCTGGCCGCGCCAACGAAATGGTGGCCTGAGATGCTCCATCGTACCAAGGTGTGGGTGAGGAGACCTGGTCAGCACTTGTCGCTCGATGAAGTGGGGGTCGGCGAGGACTTCATCAATGGTCCGAGCTGGACCTATGGGGATGTCCTTGCTTTGGGCTAGTGCGTAGAGTTCTTCGTTGTCTTGATCATGAAGCCAGGGCTGCATGATGTTGTTCAGATCTTCCTTGTACTGGGCCCTTACACGACGATCGGCGAACATTTCCGTATCGGCCCATTCCGGAGATCCCATCAATTCCACCAAGCGTTGCCAGTGGACTTCTTGCACTAGAAAGATGCTCGCCCAACCGTCCTTAACCGCATAAAAGTCGAAAGGCGCCATTCCATGGATGCGCTCGTCACGAGCGGTGATGACCCCCTCTGCTGAGTACTGGTTGATTGGGGTTGCTAGCATGGGGATCATTCCCTCGACCTCCGCGATGTCTGCTAGTCGACCCTTGCCATCCATGCCTCGCATGAGGAGGGAAAGCACAGTTGCGGCCGCGGCGCAGTCACCGCCGATGACGGCGGCCGGTCGGCCTGGAAGGGACAAAGGAGGTGAAGAGAGGCTCTTGACCTGTGGGGGGGTTACGAAGCCGGCCCCGCTCATGTGGAAGGCCATCGATGGGTAGCCTGGTGCTTTAGCCAATGGGCCGACTCGGCCGAAGGAACTAACCGAAGTGATTATAAGGTGAGGGAAAGTGTTGCGCAGGGTATCTAAGGCGGCTGAGACATTGGTTGTATAGTCCAGGTGGCCTTCGAGCAACACGTCGGCGTCGGAAGCTAGGTCGTCGAGGTCTGCGCTGCTCGCAATGGTGACGCTTTCCTTGCCTGCGTTGAGGTGTTCGAAAAGAAGGCTGCGACCGGCACCGGGCGAACCAATTTTGAAGGGCGGCATTGCCCTGCCAGGTTCGCCACCCGGAGGTTCGGCCTTGATGACGTTAGCCCCGAGGTCAGCGAGGATTTTTCCGCAGAGCGGGGCGGTGAAGGCCTCGCCCCACTCGAGTACTGTGATTCCGTTAAGGAAAGACACTGCGACACGGGTCCTCTGCGACGAAGTTGCCCGATTATAACAATTGGGGCTAGTGGTCTACGGGGCGGGTAGCATGAAATGCTAGGGCCTGTTCCTGCGGTGGACTATTTGGCCAGATAGTGCTCCGTTGCCGATGGCGTCGGTTCCATGCTGGCAAAGAAGGAAGGCCGCTCAGCCTAGCAGCTTGTCGGAGCCGATTGTCATCACGTAGTTGCCCCAACGATCGACCTGGGCGACATCCCCGGGCCAAACGACGATTGTTGTGAAAGTTTCTTCAACAATTGCAGGGCCCGGTATTTGAGCTCCCGATCCAAGATTTGGTCCGTCGTAGACTGGCGTCTTGATGTAGGTGCCTCCGAAGTAGGCTTGCCTGTTACCAGATGGGGAAGGTTTGCTGTGGCTAGGCAACGCCTCTGGGAGAGACACCCGTTGACCTGGAAGAATCACTCGTAATCTTAGTGAGCTTAAGATGGGCGCTTGGTCCCTTTGAGCATAAGCATGAGACTTCTCATGCAGCTGATGAAAGGCTTCGGTAGCGTCCATTAGATCTGAGCGACGAATTTTGTGTGGTGGCAGAGGGACACTGAGGTCGAACTGCTGGCCCGGGTACCGAATGTTAGCAAAGTGACTAATCTTTAGGTTGGACGGACCAAGACCTTGTAAGTCGCTTTTGGCTTTCGAGAGTAGATCGGAGAATATCCTGTCGATTGTCTCGAGGTTTGCCTCCGTAATGGGGACAATATAGGACCGGGAATCGTCGACAAGACGGTCTGATATCAAGATGCCTAGTGCGGAAAATGTGGGTGCAGCTTTCGGCACGATCACCTGCTTGATCCCCATCTGTCGAGCTTGGACCCCAGCATGTACCGCGCCGTTGCCCCCATATGCGACGAGAGTGAAATCTTTGGGGTTGTTTCCTTGTGCAGATGAAGCTTTCCTAATGGCATTGGTCATATTGGCGTTGACGATGCGGAAGATGCCATAGGCGGCGGCGGTGACGTCAATGTTGAGGGGTTGGGCGATGTCGCGATCTATAGCACTGGCCACACCATCGATAGTTATTTGGAGTTTGCCTCCGGCTAACGATGTCGGATTCAAATACCCGAGTATGAGATTTGCGTCGGTCACGGTAGGCCGGGTGCCGTTGCGGTCGTAACAGATTGGACCCGGTTGTGCCCCTGCACTTTCCGGTCCGACATGGAGTGCGCCAGTGACAACTTTGGCGATGGAACCACCGCCGGCTCCTACCCCGGGCACATCGATAGAAGGAAGACCGATGACGTAACGGTGGTGCCAATTCCAGAAAGAGCTGACTGTGGGCTCGCCGTCCCGGACGAGGCACACGTCATAACTCGTACCTCCCATGTCGACTGAAATAAAATTGTTGATCCCAGCCAGACCTGCGACGAAGCTGGCTCCAGTTACGCCGCCAGCAGGGCCGCTCCCGATGATGGACACAGCTTTGCGAGCCACGTAATCCATGGTCATCACACCGCCGTTCGACAGCATAATAAGGACATCGTGGGCAAATCCTTGGTCGCGCAGTTTGCTCGTTAGGCTAAGAAGGTAACGGCGGATGCTGGGTGCGATGTAGGCATTCACCAATGTGGTACTGCTTCGTTCGAACTCGGGTGCAGCTGGCATCACCTCGTGAGAAAGGGAGACACTCGCTTCTGGGTACTCCTGCAAAATGAGATCTCGTGTGCGCAGTTCGTGGTCCGGGTTGACATAAGAGAAAAGGAAAGAAACGGCTATCGACTCCACTTTCTTGGCCTTGAGCATCTGGGCTGCGGCTCTGACGGCATCCTCGTCGAGAGGCACAAGTACGTGGCCTTCGAAATCGACGCGCTCTGGAACGTCAATACGTCTTCGACGTGGTGCGATAGGGGGGGGCGGGGGAAAAGTGGGGTCC
>CAZUGG010000116.1:0-6524 GCA_964619905.1 uncultured Dehalococcoidia bacterium | reverse complement strand
TTACCCCCTATAGCAAGTGCCAACGTTCGGTGGTGCCAATTATTCAGCGAGCCCAACGCCGGCTCTGATCTCGCAGGTCTAGAGACTACCGCCGAGGATCAAGGTGACTACTTCGTGATAAACGGAGGTAAAATTTGGTCCTCGTTTGCCCACGTCGCCGACTGGGGCTTTTTACTCGCCCGAACGAACAAAGACGCGCCGAAGCACCAGGGCTTGAGCTATTTCCTTTTAGATATGAAAACAGCGGGAGTGACCGTGAAACCCCTTGTCAGTATGGTTGGCGTCCACCGCTTCAACCAAGTCTTCTTCGACGACGTGCGCATCCCGCGCGATTGCCTAGTCGGTGGAAAAGACGAAGGCTGGATGCTCAGTCGAAACGTACTCAACGTCGAACGATCTGGGATATCTGGAGCAGCTGGTTCAAAACGCATGCTCCTCGATCTCATTGCTTACGCCCAGTCTCCAGAAAGCCAGGTTTGCTGGACCAACGAGCTCAGGAGCAAGGCAGCAGATCTCTTTGTCCAGACGGAGGTAGCCAGAAATCAATGCTACCGGATAGCCTGGATGCAGACAGCAGGCCTGCCTTTCAAACATGAGGCTTCGGTCAACAAGCTTTTACAGGGGGAACTCTCCCAGCATATTGCAGCCTTCGGCATGGAGCTCTTCGGCCTATACGGTACGGTGCAGCGCGGCGATCGCTGGGCACCGCTCAGAGGAAAAGTCGAAAGGAACTACAAGACCACAATCGCCAGCAGTATTGCTGGCGGCACGTCGGAAATCCAACGAAACATCATCGCTCGCCGGGGCCTTGGACTAGGCCGCTAGCACTCGACTTTATAGAGGAACCAAATGCCAGACGACTCACAAACACCAGAAAACCCCCACGGATATGGCACAGAAATGCCCTCAGAGAAACCGGCTGAAGAAATGGTGCTCTACGAGGTCATAGAACCACACATAGCGAAGATCACGTTAAACCGGCCAGAGAAGGGCAATTCAATTCTCACGCCCGATATGAACGAAGAGATCGCTAACAAGATGCGCATCGCAGAAGATGACGACCGCATCAAGTGCGTAATCCTAGCAGGCAATGGAACGCACTTCTGCTCGGGCGAAGATAATCGCCGCATGCCTGTGGAGACTTACGGTCTGAAGAAGGGCCAGAAACTGCCTCAGTCCTTCCGCATGCGAGGCCAAGCGGCCAGCTCGCAACGAATGCGCAATTGGTTCCTTTATAGTTCAAAGACCGTGGTGGCCGCAGTGCAGGGTGCCTGCTTGGGCGCCGGATTCGGAATGATTATGACGGTCGACATGGTTATCGCATCCGAGGATGCTTTCTTCGCCCGACCACAGAGCCGCATCGGCTTCGCGGGCTTCGACGTACAGCTTCCTTTGACAATGCTCCGATGTGGTATAAATCGCGGCTACGAGATGAACATCACGGGTAGACGGGTATCGGCGCAGGAACTTCATAAGCGGGGTGTCGTGACTTCAGTGGCGTCCCGAGAACAACTTGAGGACGAGGCCCTGAGATACGCGAAAGCCATCGCGGCTCATGGGACGGATACGCTAATGCTTGGCCGCCATTCAATGCAGATTTTCTGGGACCTGCTGGGGATGGCCTCATACGCGGATTATGTGAAGGTTGCTCATCCTTTGTTCACGAATATGGTGTGGCGCGAGGACGAGCATAACTGGTTCAAAATGCGTAACCAGTACGGGAATAAAGAAGGAATGCAACGACTTAACCAAATTTGGGAAGACCTGGGGTTCAAATAGGTAGACATGACTAACAAGAAAGACAATCCACACGGATACGGAACCGAACTCAAGACGGACAAGCCACCAGAGGAAATGGTCTTGTACGAGATCGTTGAACCACACATCTGTAAGATCACCCTCAACCGACCAGAGCGCCGGAACGCCATCCTCACGCCTGACATGAACTATGAGATGCTAGCCAAGTTCCAGCAGGCCCAGGAGGATGATTCTGTCAAGGTGATCATCCTGGCCGGGGAAGGCCAGGACTTCTGCGCCGGCGAGGATAACCGCAGGCTCCCAGTAGAATCATTCGGCTTGAAGAAGGGGCAACGCCTGCCCCAGTCCTTGCGCATGCAGGGGATCTCGAAAACATTCAAGACGATGCACGATTCGATGACATGGGGCACGAAAACAGTTATCGCAGCTTGCCAGGGTGGAGTCATTGGTCAAGGGTTCGGTATTGCAATGACCGTCGACCTTGTCATTGCATCCGACGACGCCTACTTTACTCGACGCCAGAGCCGCATCGGCTTCGCTAGTTTCGAGGTGCAATTGCCACTGACACTACTCCGATGCGGAATCAACCGAGGCTATGAACTCAATATCACGGGGCGCAGCGTACCAGCTCAAGAAATGCACGAATGGGGCGTTGTTTCCTCGGTCGTTCCGAGAGAGAAACTCCTGGATGAAGCTTTGCGCTACGCCCGTGCTGTAGCAGCCCACTCCACAGACAATCTCATGCTCGGCCGCAAGTCGATGAACATGTTCTTCCGACTTCTGGGTGTTGATACTTACTTCAACTACGCCGAGGTTGCCCATCCTTTGTTCACGAATATGGTATGGCGCGAGGACGAACATAACTTCCTGCGAGAGAGAATCACACACGGCGACAAAGAAGGTATGCGTCGCCTAAATGGAGTCTGGGAAGATCTAGGTTTCAAGTGAGTTTCGTAATCAATTAGCTAACGGTCACCGAAGTTGTGTACCTGTTCCCCTTGTCCTCTTCACGAGTATCCGGCTGGCCCCACACCTCTTGATCCCGCGAATAGCCCTATCCGTATACATAAATCACAGCCTATTAAACGAACCTATGAAATTGATACATACGGCCTGAGCCAAACGTCCAGTGAAAATACATGAGTTACGGCGAACAGTGCAGTTGCCCGCAGCGCTCAGTCAGGTGTTCCCATTCTTCGCTGATCCCAGGAACCTGGAAGCACTAACACCGCCATGGCTCAAGTTTCAAATACTCACCCCCACAGCGCAATTGGTCGTGGGCCAACGGATTGACTACAAACTTCGTCTGCATGGCCTTCCGATCAGGTGGCAGAGCGAGATCACATTGTGGGAACCACCTCACCGATTCGTCGACGAGCAACGCACAGGACCTTACAGGATGTGGATCCACGAACATATTTTCCGGGAAGAAGGTGGCTTCACCTATGCTGAAGACAATGTGCGTTACGCGGTAAGAGGCGGTTCCTTGGTTAATCGGCTGTTCATAAGAGGGGAACTCGAAAGGATCTTTGCTTACCGAGCTGCCAAACTCATCGACGTATTCGGGGGTGGCACCTTATTGCCTGAGTCTGATACTTAGCTAGCAGGCACTTCCTCGTGAGACTTGCCCCCCTTTGCAACTTTTCCCAAAGGCCGCCGGAGATGGCATTCCTCCTCAATTTATTAGCTCCGTTCATCAAAGAGTACGCATCATATGTGTAAGTCACAGGGCACCTAAGTGCTGCTGTACAATGCGCCAACCCGCTGGAGTTCAGCCTAAACAAGGAGGCGGAGACTATGGTGGCAAAAGTCCAGGTCAAACTAAATGTGGTGGACGCCGACGGACACTACCTCGAGCCTTTTGAGGGCCTCGAGAACTATATCGAGCCCAAGTACAAAGATGTCGCTCCTAGGGTTGTAACCAGATCGGATGGCTCTCGGGAGTGGGTCGGACGAGACTGGATCGCGGAGGGAAGCCCTGGATTCCTACAAGGCGGTGGCGGCTTCAGCCGGGAAGAAGACCACGCGGTCAAGAACCTCATCGGTCTCCAGGAAGACCAGAACTCCTACTCCAATCAGCAGCAGGGCGGCACCGAACCTCCGCACCTCGGCGGCGTCGACGGCGCTGCACGTCTGCAGGTCCTCGACGAAGAGGGGATGGACGCCGCCGTCATGTACCCAACCAAGGCTTTGTGCTGGATCCCAGATGGTGACTATCACATGGCCTTGAATAAGGCACTAAACGACTGGCTCGCCGATTATTGCTCTACATCGCCCAGCCGACTATTTGGCACAACAAACATTATCGCCATCCACGACCTTGAAGCAGCCTGCGCTGAAGTTCGCCGGTGCAAGGAAAAGCACGGATTCAAGGCGGTGTTTATCCGCAACGCGTTACCCAACGAAACCGACCGCTGGTGGTCCAAGGACTACGACCCCTTCTGGGCCACTTGCCAGGAACTCGACGTCGCGGTAGGTTTTCACCCTTTTCCGGGGGATACGATGTACGGCGCCGGCCGCTACTTCGACTATACAGGGGGAGACCCCTACCGCATGACCATGCGCGGTCCCTTCATTAACCCCGTCGACTCAATGAACACTGTTATGGGTCTCATCATCGGCGGGGTCACAGAGCGTTTCCCAAAGTTACGCCTAGGAATCCTTGAGAGCGGCGGTGGCTGGATCGGTACGTTGTTGGAGCGCATGGACAATCGCTATGAGTACATGAAGCTTCTCCCACCAGACCTCAAGGCGATCCCCAGTGACTACTTCAAGCGCAATTGGTGGATCGCTTTTGACCCTGATGAGTTTTCGTTGAAAGCCAATGCCGATTTCATCGGCGCTGACCGCATCATCTGGGGATCGGACTGGCCACACCCAGACGCTTTCTACCCTGGATTCCTCGGCATGTTAAACGAAAATCTCGATGGAATGACCAACGAAGCCAAAGCCGGTATTAGGGGTCGCAACGCAGTCGCCTTCTACAAGCTTGAGGACTAGTTTTCAAGCACACACAAGAGGAAGAGAGTAAGAGCCCCGCTTCCCTTTTCGTCAGCTAAGGAAGCCGCGTCCGAAAACCTTAAGCGCCACGAAAGTTGGGTCTTCGTTTCTGTTGGAATGCGGCGACCGCTTCCTTATGGTCCTCCGTACGAACACTAAGGCCTTCTGTTGCTAGGCTCATCTCAAGCACCAAGTTCAGGTTCTGCCACACCATCCGGTTGATCGACATTTTTGTCCAACGAATGGCCGCATCGGCTCCATTAGCAAGCTGCTTTGCATAAGCCATCGCCTCGCCCATCAACTTATCCGCCTCGACTACATGATTTACCAGACCAATCTTCTCCGCAGCTGCCGCATCCGCATACTTGCCTGCCATCAGATACTCTTTCGCTCTATGAGGACCAACTAACAGGGGCCAAATCACCGCACCACCATCGCCAGCCACAAGGCCAAGATTCACATGCGTATCACCGATTCGCGCATTATCAGCCATAAATGTCACGTCACAGAGGAGAGCGATAGTCGCCCCCAGGCCCGAAGCAGGGCCATTCACAGCCGCGATAGTCGGCGCCTCTGCATTCACCAAACGTTGAACAAGATACTTGGGTCCCCGAGTGATGCTGGTAGGAGAAGAGTCACCTCGGCTTTGTTCAGTCTGGGGCCCAAAATCGCCACCAGCACAAAAGGCGGTCCCCGCACCCGAAATCACAATCGCTCCCACACCAGGGTCGTTACCCACCTCCTGGAAGACATTTTCTAATCCTTCATGTAGCGCGGGATTCACCGCATTCCGCTTCTCAGGTCGGTTCATCGTAATCAAGGCGACGCGGTCTTTGACCTCGATCTTGAGATGATTCTTTTCGTAATGATCGTAATTCCCCACAAGATCCCCCTTATCAACTAAACCACCACCTAGCAGCGGTCAATGGTCCCTTTTGGTTCCGCGTTTACCTGTCCCACAAGATCCATCACCCGTTCGAGTAACGAAATGCGGTCACTGAGCCCAAGATCCGAGGGCGGCCTTGAACCCTGTCGTGGCGCGACATTCAACGTATCGAATCCAGCATCCCGATAGGCACGGATACGATCCTTTACCATTTCGTCAGTGCCCACAAGATGAGTCTTCGCCGCCAACTCTCGAGGAACTAACGCACGTGCCTCAGCGTGTTTTCCCTCTAGCCACAACCTTTGGATTTCCTTTGCCTGTTCAGCAAAGCCGGCCCTGCTGTATGAGTTGTTGTAAAAGTTATTCTGCTTAGAGCCCATACCACCCAATGTGAAAGCCAGACGAGCGCTAAGCTCCTCGATTGCGATGTCCGGCTCTTCCGTGAACCACACCGTACCGCCCGAGTTGAGTTCGAGCTGGCCGATGCTTCGTCCTACCTTCGCTGCGCCTTCCTCAATCCGTTTAATTGAGACCTTGGCCTCTTCCGGCATTACATAGATGCCGCGCCATCCGTCAGCGACCTCCCCTGTGAGTCGCAGATTGGCAGGGCCCATCGCCGCGATGTAAATCGGCACGTCTGCAGGCGGCGCCGATAGGCGCATGGCCTTACCTTCGCCTTCCCTCACAGGCAGTTGGAAGTGTTTGCCCTCATAGACGAGACGTTCTCCTTTGAACGCCTTCCGCAGTATCTCGATCGTCTCTCTCGTGCGCCGCACGGGGTAATCGAAGGCGGTGCCATGCAATCCTTCTATCACCTGCGGCCCGCTGGTGCCGATGCCCAGCATGAACCGACCTTCCGAGATAGATTGCAGCGACAGTG
>CAZUGG010000115.1:0-15005 GCA_964619905.1 uncultured Dehalococcoidia bacterium | reverse complement strand
CGAGTGGTCTTCCCCTGCAAGGATGGTGTCCTGAGACCTTATGCCTACGGCGGCTGGGTCAGCGGCGATTCGATGAATAGCCTGACTCGTTGGATGGATGAAGAGGGTGCCGCTCCAGACTTCATGAAGCGGACCGATTGGCCGGCTCAGGACATGAACCGCCTTCAGGAACTCCCACCAGAGGCGGACGAGGTGCGTGAGTTTTATGGAATGCAAGAAGCACTGGAGCGTTTCTTCCTGGGAAAGACGAAGGTGGAGATCCTGGAACGTGCCGTTAGGGACAAGTTGCTAATCGCGCCTTGCCAGACACCCAAGGACCTTCGCGAGAGCAGGCAGTTGAAGGCTAGAGGATTCTGGGTGGATGTTGCTTACTCCGGTTTGGAAGAGCCGGTGACTCATCCGGGTCCCTACATCAAGTTCAGTGATACTCCTATATCTTACCGACACGCGGCACCCGGACTTGGGGAGCACACGTCTGAGGTGCTTGAGGAAAAGCGCGAGCCTCCTGTGTTGCCTGCGTTACCTTCAAAGGGCCCACCCTTCGAAGGATTGCGGGTTCTGGACATGAGCTGGGTCGGCGTTGGGCCTATGACTATGAAGTACCTCGCCGACCACGGCGCTACTGTCATCCGTGTCGAGTCGGAGAGTCGTGCCGATCCGTCGCGTTCGGTCGGCCCGTATAAGGACGGAAAACCAGGTCTCAATCGAGGCCAGTTCTCGGCAAATTTTAATACTGGAAAGTATGGACTTGGGCTTAACCTCAAGAAAAAGGAGTCGCGAGACCTCATTCGGCGGATTGTTCAAGAATGGCAGCCTGATGTTATTGCGGAAAGTTTTACGCCGGGGACCATGGCAAAATGGGGGCTTGAATACGAAACGATACGAAGTCTGTGCCCCGGCATCATATATTTCAGTACCACGCTCCTGGGCCAGACGGGCCCGCATCGCTCCTACGGAGGTTATGGCGGAACGGCAGCTGCGATCTCAGGTTTTCACCACATGACAGGTTGGCCTGACCGCGTGCCTGCAGAGGTCTACGGGGCATATACGGATTTCATCAATCCTCCCAATGGAGTCTCGGCTGTGATAGCGGCCCTAGACCACCGAGACCGGACCGGACAAGGACAACATCTAGATTTGGCGCAAGCGGAGTGCGCAGCCCACTACCTGGCGCCTGCGCTTCTCGATTACACGGTCAACGGCCGTGTCCAGGCGCGCAACGGCAATCACGACAGTTTCGCAGCGCCACATGGGGTTTACCCCTGCAACCCACGAAAGATGGCTCCAGGGGGGTCATGGATTGCCATTGCTGTGACCAAGGAAGTGCAGTGGGAAGCGTTGCGGGAGGCGTTGGGCAATGAGGCTTGGAATGATTCGAGGTTTCACGACCGAGTCGGCCGACTTCGGTTTGCCGATGATCTTGATGAACTCATCACGAGGGCGACGCGGGAGGATGACGCATACGCGCTAATGGAACGGCTGCAAAATGCTGGTGTTCCTGCTGGCGTAGTGCAGACAGCCGAGGATCTTTGGAACGATCCCCAACTCGAGCATTGGGGTTTCTTTCAATGGCTTAGGCACAATGAGTGCGGGCCCATGCCCTATAACGGCCCGCAGTTCAAATTGTCGAGGACCCCCGGCAGTCTTGGATGGGCTGCCCCTACTGTGGGCCAGCACAACGCCGAAATCCTCCAGAACATACTGGCCATGACCAAGGAAGACATAGCCGACTTATTTGCTGTCGGTGCCCTGGAAGCGTCGTTCTAAAGGCCGGGGCTGTCTCGAGAGTCGAAAGCGATTCGTAACGGGTTCCTAGCCCTCGGTCTCAAGGGGCCAAACGAGGCTTATTTGATCGGCTCAAAACGATAGTACGTAACCTCGTCTTCTGAGTCTTCCCACACGACCTTGACGGCCATCCCGATGTGCACTTCCTCGTTTTTGCAATTGATCACGTTGCTGGTCAGCTTTACGCTGCCACAGTCGTTGAGTTGTACGATCGCTGCGTTGTAGGGAACAGATTCCTTGACACCAGGGTGTACTGGGTGAGGCACGACAATGAAGGACCAAACTTCCCCGATACCTGCCGATTCAACGAGTGAGTGCTTGAATGAGAGGCAATGAGCGCATACGGGGGTTGGGTTGAAACGGTAGGTGCCACATTGGTCGCATCGCTGTATCAGGAGTTTGTGCTGCTTGCATCCCTCCCAGAAATCTTTTGTATCGCGCTCAAAGGCGGGTACCGGCATGCCCTTGCCAAAATATTTACCCATGGATCGCTCCTGTTAGTTTCGTAGGATTAGCGCACTGGAGGGGGGGGCCGCTGGCCCTGCTACAACGAGGCAGGTCTCCGCACCCTCGACCTGTGAGGTGGAGTCGCCTCTCATTTGCCGTGTACCCTCCAGGACCATTTCCAAGCCGTGGATGTAAGCTTCCGCTAGGTTGCCGCCACTGGTATTGATTGGCAGCGAACCATTTGGATAGTCAATGTTCCCGTCTGCGATGAAGGGTCCACCTTCACCTTTTTTACAAAACCCGAAGTCCTCGATCGCCATGAGTACCTGCCCCGTAAAGTTTTCGTAGAACTGGGCGACGTCGATATCGTTTGGACCGATGCCGGCGCGTTCGTAGCAATCCCGGGCAATTTCAACAAACCCCGATGACGTCCAGGTACTTGCTGGGCGAGAGTGCTCGTCGCCGCCGTCGCGGTGCCCTGCACCATGCCCCGCGCCCATGATGTAAACCGGTTTCCTTTTGAGCGTCTTTGCTCGCTCGGCGCTGACAACAACAACGGCGCATGCGCCATCGTTTTCTTGGCAGCAATCGTAAAGGTGATAGGGGTCAGCGATGATTCGCGAGTTCTGGTGATCCTCCAGTGTTATTGGACGGCCGTACATGACCGCACGTGGATTCCGTTGAGCGTTAGCATAGGATGCGACTGAGATCCTGCCTAACTGCTCGCTCGTGGTGCCGAACTCATGCATGTGCCTCCGTGCCTGGAGTGCGTACCGGTGCACTGCGGCGAGTACGCCGAATGGCATTGTGAAAGCGTTTGATCCCCCGTAGCGTGTTGCTCCGGTCCTTGCTGCCCCATGGCCGAAGCGACCGAACTGCCCCTGGCATAGTGAGCGGTAGCAGACTACCGCATCCGCGGTTCCGCTATATACGGCCATCGCCGCGTGGTGGATTACCCCACAGGTCGAGTTGCCCCCACCAGGGTAAAGGCTAGCGTATTTAAGTTGTTTAACCCCGAGCGTTTGTGCCAACGTCATGGGGTTGTTCCTGTCGACGCTGTAGGTGACGAAGCCGTCGATATCCTGCATACGCAGTCCGGAGTCGTCCACGGCTTTAGTAATGGCCTCACAGCAGAGCTGGAATTCGCTGCGTTGAATCTGTCCCCAACGGGTGTACTCGGTCTCGCCGATCCCCACTATCGCAGTTTGATCTCGCATTGGCCAAGACATAGGGTGCTCCCAAGTGTTTCGGTGGCTTGTTTGGCCTTGCCGAGGAAACCAAGAGTAAGGTTCTCAACAAGTGCAAGCGAATTGTAATCTTGGCCCCCGGGCTGTCAAGGAAGCGTGCTTTTGTTGTTGTTCTGCGGTCGAAGCTAGGAGTCCCTTGTGGTACCCTCATGGCCGGGCGGCTGGCAGCCGGAGCGACACTGAAGATGGCCCTCGATCTACTGATCAAGAACGGCATTGTGATCGATGGAAGTGGCCTTCCCCGTTATCGGGCGGACGTCGGTATAAAACAAGGGAAGGTCGTAGCCAAAGGGCGGCTCACTGAGGTCGCTCAAAGGACTATCAACGCGGAGGGGGCGATTGTTGCCCCGGGGTTTGTTGATGTCCATACGCACTACGATGCCCAAATTATGTGGGATGGACTTCTAACGAGTTCACCTTGGCATGGTGTCACGACGGTTGTCATGGGGAACTGTGGCTATACCTTGGCTCCCTGCAAACCCGAAGACCGGGACTTCTTGATGGGGATGTTTGCGCGAGTCGAAGCGGTTGACCGAAGTGTGCTCGAGTCGACCCTTGATTGGGGATGGGAGACTTTCCCGGAGTTCCTAAATAGAGTTGAGCAACAAGAGTTGGGTATCAATGTAGCGGCACAGGTGGGGCACAGTGCCGTCCGACGCAATGTGCTTGGACCTGCGGCAGCAGAGCGAGCATCGACAGACGAAGAGATCGCTCGACAACGTGCCATTGTTCGTGAGGCGATAGCGGCGGGCGCGTTCGGCTTTAGTACCGCACAAAGTCACAATCATGTGGCCTGGGATGATTCACCAGTTCCTAGCCGACAGGCCACCAAAGAAGAGATTGTTGAAATAGGGAGCGTGTTAGCGGAGTTTGGGCTGGGCAGCACTGAGATTGTTCCCGGTTCCCTCCGTGTACCCGAAGGCTTCGATGAGAACGACAAGTCGTTGATGACGGACCTCGCGCTAAGGAGTGGCCGGCCAGTCAACTGGAATGAGCTATCCCAGGTGTGGGAGCTCCCGGGGCAGTGGAGGAAACAGGTCGAATTTATGGAGCAGGCAGCTAGCTATGGCGCCGCGATCTACGGCGTGGCTCGTTGCCAACGGTTGGATGTGCCTTGGAGCTTTTCGGAGGAGCGGGTCAACTATCGCAGCATCCCTACTCTCGGACGTGTCCTTTCCGCGCCGGTTATTGCTCGAGAGAACATGTTAAGAACTCAAGAGGTCCGCTCCGCGATGAAGCGAGAGTTGGAGATTGACAACGACACGATGCACTATCGCCAGTTGCCTAACTTGATCGTTGCGAGGGTTACGAGCCAAGCGAACGAAAGTCTTAAGGGAAGATCTCTTGATATTCTTGCCGCTGAGCGTGGCGTTCATCCTGTCGATGT
This sequence comes from uncultured Dehalococcoidia bacterium, assembly GCA_964619905.1. Lineage (GTDB taxonomy): Bacteria > Chloroflexota > Dehalococcoidia > SHYB01 > SHYB01 > DAOUKH01. The sequence goes on along the minus strand of CAZUGG010000115.1, from coordinate 10,139 downwards.
GATGCTTGATCTGGCGTGTGAAGAAGGCCTGGGGACAGAGTTTGCTGTGGTGGGGGCCCGAAATGGTGACCTTGAGGCGGTGGGGGCCATGCTCAACAGCCCCCATGCAATCGCCGGGATCTCGGATGCTGGCGCTCACATTGGATTCATGAGCGGAGCGATCTACTCGACGACCTTTCTGCGGTGGGCCAGCGATACAGGGTTGATGACTCTCGAAGAGGCCATCCGTCGCCTCTCTTTTCTCCCCGCGAGCGTATACGGAATTCGCGACAGGGGCTTGCTTCGCGAGGGAATGGCTGCTGATGTTGTTATTTTTGATGAAGCCGAAGTTGCGCCGCTGGATGCCGAGCGACTACATGACATCCCAGGTGGAGGCTCAAGGCTTGCTAACAGGGCGGCGGGTGTCCGAAATGTCATCGTTGGTGGCAAAGTGCTGGTCGAAAATGGTGTCGATACTGGTTCGCGGGTGGGCGGTCTTTTAAGAAGCGACCGGTATCACGGGAAAACGGCTTTGGCTGGAGGTTGACGTGGAACTCGGCCGAATTTTGAAGGAAGGGGCCCTTTCCGGCGTCAGGGTTGTTGACTTCACATGGGTCAGAGCCGGCCCTCAGACAACCCGCATCCTTTCCATGTTTGGAGCCGAGGTGATTCGAATCGAATGGCCTGATAGTGCCGTCACCATTCGGCTCAATGCGCCTGCTCTTGATGTTCCCGCCAGCCTTAATTCAAGTGTGGACTTCAACAACTTCGCTTGCAATAAATTGAGCGCTACAGTGAACGTCCGAAGTTCTGAGGGCATGGACCTGGTCAAGGAACTAATTTCCGTCTCCGATGTCGTCGTTGAAAACTTCAGCTCGAGAATCCTCGAGAAGTGGGGCCTTGGCTATGATCAGCTCAGGGCCATAAATCCGACGGTTGTCTACGTTAGCATGGCCGGCTTTGGTCATAAGGGGCGCCATCGGGACTACGATACCTGGGGTCCGGCTGTGCAGGCTGTCTCAGGACTTACCTTCATGTCGGGAGCGCCCGACAAGCCGCCGGCTGGCTGGGGTTACTCCTATATGGATCACACTGGTGGCTACTATGGAGCGATGGCTATCCTCGCAGCGCTCCGGTACCGCCACGAAAGTGGGCGAGGTCAGCATGTGGACCTCGCCCAGGTTGATGTGGGCTGCACTCTTACCGGAGCGGCTTTCCTCGATTACACGGTCAATGGCCGCAAGACTGATCGCCGTGGTATGCCCCCTGGTAACCGGACTTATTGGCCCGGCACTTCGTTAACAAGTGGGTATCGAGGTCCTCACGCAGCTCCTCATAACTCGTACAAATGCAAGGGGGGAAACCCTCACGCATGGTGCGTCATAGTCTGCTACACCGATGAGGATTGGCAGGCTTTTACGAAAGCCATGGGGGACCCAGAATGGGCCCGTGACCCGAAATACAGCACTCTTGCGGGGCGGCTCGAGCACCAAGAGGAAATGGACCTAAAGATCGAGGCTTGGACCAAAGAGCGCGATAAGTACGAGGTAATGGCCAAACTGCAGGATACGGGGGTGGCCTCGGCTCCGGTGCAGAGTATGGTCGATCGGGTAGAGAACGACCCTCAGCTTAATTATCGAGGCACCTTTTCAGCCACGGCTTCTCATCCGGTGCTCGGCGAGAGGATTTTTGAGGGAATGCCTATGCAGCTGCGCAATGCTCCGTGGGAGCTGTGGCGTCATGGTCCGACCATTGGTGAGGATAACGACTACGTCTTCGACGAACTGCTCGGGATACATGTTGCCGAGCGCGATGCGCTCGAGACTGATAATGTCTTCTGGCCTAAAGGGATGCAGAAGAAGGCAACTTCGTGACCAAAGAGTTTCCTCAAGCACTCGGCGGTCTTCGTGTGCTCGAAATTGGCGATGAGAAAACTCAGTTAACCGGGAAGCTATTCGCGGATCTCGGTGCCGAAGTCATTCTCGTAGAACCTCGCGACGGCTCACGCTGCCGCCAAGTCGGCCCCTTTTACGAAGATGTTGCCGACCTCAATCGCAGTCTGTACTTTTGGACCTACAACACTAACAAGCGCAGCATCACGCTGGACATCGGTAGTCCAGAGGGAAAGGTTATTTTTAAGGAGTTGTCAAAGGGGGTTGATATTGTTATCGAGTCGGGTAGTCCGGGTTTCATGTCGGGTCTGGGGCTTGGGTACGAAGACCTCTCTGAGGAAGGATCACACCTGATCTATTGTTCGATCACGCCCTTCGGTCAGTCTGGGCCTTGGAGAGACATGAAGGCGACAGATCTTACGCTCATGGCGTCAGGTGGGCAGATGGGAGTTTGTGGATACGACCTAGTCGACGATCCACTCGACACACCGATTGCCCCTGGTGGTGGGAATGCCTGGCACATAGGGGCGAACTACGCGTTCGTAGCGATCCTGATTGCCTTGGTCAACCGCGATCGGCGAGGTATAGGTGAGCATATTGACCTCTCGGTTCATGAGGCCGTCGCTCTCTGCACGGAAGGCGCTTTCCCTGATTACGTCATAACTGGAAAAAACCGGAAGCGCCAGACTGGACGTCACGCTTCGATGAATGGATCGCCCAATATCCAAAATCTCTGTGGTGATGGTAAGTATGCCAACTGCTTTATGCCGCGAGTGAAGCTAGAGGAGTTCATGGTCCTCCGCGAGTGGCTGGACGAGCACGGTCTAGCCGGCGATCTCATGGAGGATAAGTATCTCGATTTGGACGTGCTCGCTACCGCGATGCCGCAATTATTAGAGTCGGTTCGAGCGCTTTGCAAGAAGCTAACTTCTGACGAGATTTACCATGGTGGTCAGACACGGGGCTTGCAGTGGACCGCGGTTCGCGCGCCGTCGGATCTCTTGGAAGATGAGCATCTTCGCGATAGAGGCTTCTTTGTGGAGGTAGAGCACCCGGAACTGGGGGAGTCGTTCACGTATGTTGGTGCCCCATATATTTTCCACGAGACTCCTTGGCGCATAAGGCGCCGCGCGCCACTATTGGGTGAAGACAATGTTTTCGTCTACCACAAACAGATGGGGCTGCCGATAGAGGAATTGAGCACCCTTTCTGACGCTGGTGCCATCTAATTGCCTAACGGCTTATTCGGAGGCTAGGATCTGGCCTGTCGCAGGGCTTCTCCTGGGTTCGACGGCTATCCAACCTAGCGATGTCATGTTGGACAAGGTGGGTTCATTGGAGCGCCGGTACCAGAGAGGGACGTTAGACTCGTACCTTAAGGTGCTTAATTAGAAACGAGATGGCCAGCGGCCAAGACTCCTCCGAGGCCGCTTTGTTGTAGCGTTCAGGGTTGTTGAAGTTCATGTAGCCATGGCCTGCCTCAGGATATTCCCTGAATTCGTGATTCTTTCCCAGCCGAGTCAGATCTGCATCTAGGCGCTGCATCATCTCCGGCGACGGGTTGTTGTCCTGGCCGCCAAAGAATGCCAACAAGGGACAGCTCACGTCCCCAAGCCGATCGAGCACTGATGGACCCTCTCCCCACGCCGATTCCGTGTTGCCGCCATAAAAGGGTACGGCGGCTTTAAATGCTGCGTTCGCAGCCGCCATAAGGAAGGTGATGCGCCCGCCCATGCAGAAACCCATGATGCCCAGGCTAGCGGCAACGTCATCTCGAGATTGAAGGTGTGAAACACAAGCGTTGATGTCGGAGATCACTTCCGCATCGGTTAGTTGGCTCATGCGCTCTAACCCAGTTTCATCGGACGCGAGGTCCTGTCGATGGTAGAGCTGTGGCGCGATGGCCATGAATCCTTCGTTCGCGAGACGGCGCGTCATTTCCTCAACGAAATCGGCCAGGCCGGGCGCGTGCATGATTACGATGACTCCTGGATGGGGTCCGGCGCCATTCGGCTGTGCCACGAAGGTGTCCATTGACCGCCCGTCGACAGCGATGTTGACTCTAAAGTTGGGCATGCTGGGAATCCTAGTGGATGTCTGACGGTTAAATTCAGATCCCGCGAGCCATGAACTGTTCAAAAGGCGGGACTTCTTCACCTACGACGTAAAGGAAGTAGTAGGTTGCTCTGTCTCCCATCAACTTAAAATCCATCTTGATACTGGCTAGTGCGGCGTCGAAGTCGTCGTGGCTCCGGAGGTAGTTCCGGAAGCCACCATTCTCCTTTTCGAGCTTGATCATCAGGTTGGCATTCTCCACGATCGCTTCCATCTCAGCTCGATTACCGTTCACGCGCCGGTCCCTCAGGATCGCATCGATTTGGTCCGGCCGCATGTTGGCGACCTTTTCAATGTCGAAGTCGTGGAATACTTCTCGGATTTCCGGCCATTTGTTTTCTACCACATCCCATGAGATCCCTCTCTGGAAGATGGCCTTACTCATGACGTCTAGGTAGGAGCCTAATCCTGGGGTTTGTGCTTGCTCAGGGTTGCTGCCGTCGTCATTTGGCATGTTGGGTCGCCTTCCATTGGAGGGGCAAGTATTCTCCGAGCATCCTCATGTCACGTCAACATGCGAACCTTGGAGGCCTACGGAATTGTGCTGACACAAGGGTTAAACGTCATCCTGCAGAATTGGGGGACAGCGCCGAAGGGGCTCATATCATCAAACTCTCGTGAGGAATACGGTAGAGGCCAGCGGTTAGATCGATGCCGCCATTACCCGCTGTCCTTGGTTGATACTACCGCCCCGTAGTACCTCTTCGGCGAGAGTGGCTGCGGCTAGAGGCTCGTCCTTTGGCGCTCCCCGGGGCTCCGAATCGAGAGGTCTGCTCACCTCGACGAGATTGGGGTTTGGGGCCTAGGCGCTTGCGACTATGCTGGGTTCGCGACCCTTCGTCGCTTGGTCGTGAGGTGTGAGAACCCTCGGGTCCCGGCCCGTTAGTCTCGGGCTGCTCTCGGTTACGATGACCCAAGTTCTGGTGTCGTGCCGGTGCCGAACTGCGGTTGTCATTCCGAGCCGTGTGACGTTTATCACTGGAGAGTCGCCGGCCGTTGTCGATGGTCGTGCCGTCGCGGTTGGGCTTCTTACGGGGCTCCAGAGCGAGGCTCGAGTTTTTCGGTTTAGAGTGGCGTTCGTTTGTAGAGTGCGGTTCCTTAAGCGAATGGGGGCTGCCCCACGTGTCAGGGGGCATGCGTCGGCCCAGCGCGCGCTCGAACTGGCGCCACTTGCGCATTTCATCAGGAGTGATAAGAGTGATTACTTCCCCTCTGCGCCCCATACGGCCGGTTCGGCCTGAGCGATGGGTAAAGAGCTCTGGGGACTCGGGGAGCTCGAAGTTGATTACAAGATCGACACCAGCGACATCTAATCCCCTTTCCGCGACATTTGTGGCTAGAAGGATTGGCACCCTACCGGACCGAAACTCCTTCATTACGCGTTCCCGGGCGTTCTGGCTTAGGTTTCCTTGTAAGCCCGCTATCGGGTAGCCGAGCGCCGCAAGTTTCTTGGCCATCTTTCTGATCCCATGCTTCGTGCGGCCGAAGACGATGGTTGGACCTTCTTCTCGCTGGTCGAGGAGTGTGCGGAGTGCTCCGAGCTTTTCGCCAACTTCCATTTGGTACACGACGTGTCGGATCTCAGGTTCCTCTTCCGCGTTGTGAATCCGCACCGTGACGGGGTCATGGAGTTGGCGCGATGCGATTTTGCTCACCCAATCAGGAACTGTGGCCGAAAAAAGGCCGGTCTGACGCTGTTTTGGAGTGTGTTCCAATATGCGTTCTACGTCCGGAGCGAAGCCCTGGTCGAGCATCTGATCGCCTTCGTCGAGTATGCAGACACGCAAATGCTTGAGTATGAGGTTGCCCTGGCGCAGATGGTCGAGTGTACGGCCTGGCGTGCCTATGATGATTTGGGCGCCGTTCTTGAGCGACTTTCGTTCGGGGGCAAGAGAGTGACCACCATAAAGGAGTTGAAGATCCATCTGATGGGGTTTTGCCAAGAGGCTGATGACGCTTGCTACCTGGATAGCTAACTCGCGAGTTGGTACTAGGACTAGGGCTTGAACGCCTCGAACTTTGGGGTCGCAAACTTCGACGATTGGGATGCCGAACGCAAGAGTCTTGCCGGAGCCAGTCCAAGCTTGACCAACAACGTCGCGCCCAGCTAGGAGCGCGGGGATGGCTTCGGCTTGGACCGGTGTGGGGGTCGTGATTCCCATACGCTCCACTGCTTGAAGCGTATGACGAAGAAGGCCGAAGTCAGAAAATGACTCTGGTTGAGTCGGTGTGCCGACAGACATGCAGGTACTTTACAGCGAGCTTTGGGACGAGTTGGTCAAGATATACTGTCGAAGAGAACGTAGGAAACTTGTGTGGAGAAGAGCCTCTAGAGTGGCTAGTTAAGTTTGATGGTTTGCAACCCCACGGTACTAAGTGTAACAGCTTGCTCGGTGGCCAATCAGCGAAGGTTTGCGGAGAAGGTTTAAGAAGCTCCCGCAGGCAGCAGCTTTCCAGGAAGCGATCCGGTGTGCTCTCCGTCTTCGATCAAGACTGCCCCATTGACCAGGACCGTCTTAACCCCGATTGGCCGCTGCACGATGCGCCGGCCGCCGCCAGGCACGTCATTGAGCCATTCCCTAGGTTTTGCCTGGATCGTGTGTGGGTCAAATATCACTAGATCGGCAGCCTTGCCCTCTTGGATTACGCCGCGGTCGTGGCAGCCGAGAATCCCGGCCGGCATCGAAGTTAATCTACGGATAGCCTCTTCGAGGCTCATGATTTCTTGCTCACGTACCCAATGACCTAGGAAGCGACCGGTAAAGTCTACGCCGCAGTCCATGTCGAGATGGGCGCCAGCGTCCGAAACACCGGGTAGGCAGTAAGGGCCCTTCAAGATTGCTCCCACGGCCTCCATGTCGCCGTTCATCAATCCGTAATAGACGAAGCGAGTGGACAAATTTTCTTTCAGGGCCAGGTCCAACATGAAATCGACGAGATTCTCCCCGCGTTCTTTCGCTATGTCGGCGACCCGCCGGTCTACATATTGCTGATGCTGAGGCAGCTGAGTCTCCCTGACGTGAACGATTTGAGACCGGTTGACCATCGAGCCCGCTCGCTCCTGAGGCAGATTCAGATATTCGTGTTTCAGCGTTTCGCGAATCGAAGAATCGGCGAAGAGCCGAAGCTTTTCCTCATGGGGTTTCTTGATGATCTTGTCCCAGGTGGGGAATCCGTTGAATATTGTTGTGCTCTGTAGGTCGAATTCGAGGTCGAGCCTTTGGCACTTCGCTACTGAGTAGACTTGAGCTTCTCGTGCTGCCGCCGTTTCCATGAACTGGAGTAGCTCTTTCCATTTGTCGGGCATGTCCCAACGGTGCTGAAAGGCGTTCCACACGATGGGCCTGCCAGAGTCGCAGCTCAACTCGATGAGGAAGTTCTGGAACTCGGGGCTGATGTCGGCGGCGCCGGGATGCGGCGATATGGTGATGATGCCACGCCCAAGCTCCCCGAGGGCCATTCCCATAGCGCGCAGCTCTTCTAATGTGGCGCACTGGCTAGGTACATGGCCACCGTCGGGACCCCTTTCGAACTCCGCTTTGAGCGTTGAGAACCCAGCTGCTCCCTGGCGGATCGATTGCTTTAAGATCGATGCCATCTTGCTGATCTCTTCAGCGTTTGCTTCGCGGGTATATGATTCAGGCCCCATGACATAGTGTCGAAGGGCAGAGTGGCCGACTTGTGTCGCGACGTTAAGACCAAGAGGTGGCAGCCGGTTCAGGAATTCGCCGAAGCTTTCCCACTCCCAGTCGACTACACGCTCGAAGATATCGAGAGGGATACCCTCTACGCGGCAGAATAGTTGCTTGTTGTATTCCCGGTCTCGTTCTGCAGCAGGCGCCATGCTGAACCCACAGTTCCCTGTCAGGACGGTGGTGACGCCGTGCCAGCAAGAAGATGTGCAAAGAGGGTCCCACAGGAGTTGGGCGTCGTAGTGGGTGTGCATATCGACGAAACCGGGAGAAACGGCGAGGCCGCCAGCATCGATGACACGACTAGAATCGGTGCTGACATCGCCGGTCTCCACGATTCGGCCGTCGTTGATCGCAACGTCTCCGGTGTATGCAGGCTTGCCGGTGCCGTCGATGACACGAGCGTTCTTGATTAGCAGATCTATCATGATTGCGCCCTCAAGGTTCCGAGTCGGGTCACTATCGATTCGCCAACTTACCGGGACTGGGTTTTACTGTTGTCGAATAAGTTTTCCCGGCGGTCAACAGATCGCGACTCCTACTTTAATGGACAGCCACATCCATGTGGGGATCTTCTTAATCAGTCCCAGTCCCGTATGTCTACGAATCGGCCTGCAATCGCCGCTGCTGCGGCCATAGCCGGGCTAACAAGGTGTGTTCGGCCACCTTTCCCTTGGCGTCCTTCGAAATTACGGTTCGTTGTAGAGGCACAGCGTTCTTGTGGCTGGAGCATGTCACCGTTCATTGCTACGCACATCGAGCAGCCGGCATTGCGCCAATCGAAGCCCGCATCTGTGAATATTTGGTCGAGGCCCTCGGCCTCTGCCTGATGCTTTATCGTCGTTGATCCAGGGACCACCATGGCTCCGACGTTTGGTGCGACGTGCTTGCCCCGAACGATCTCCGCTGCGGCCCGGAGGTCCTCTATACGCGAATTAGTGCAAGATCCTATAAAGGCGCGGTCGATCGTAATTTGCTGCATAGGTGTGCCAGCCTCAAGCCCCATATAGTCGAGGGCTGCGCGGGCTGACTTCTGCGCTGCCTCAGTTTTGAAGCTTTCCGGCTTGGGGACTGAGCCGGAGATCGGTGCGATCATACCGGGGTTTGTGCCCCAGGTGACGAAAGGGGAGAGTTTTGCCCCGTCGATCTCAACGAGTTGGTCAAATTGAGCGCCTTCATCGCTAGGAAGCTCTTGCCAACGTTCCACTGCTTCGGAGAAATCGCGGCCCTTGGGGGTGTTGGGGCGATCTCTCAAATAAGCGAAAGTCGTTTCGTCCGGGGCGATCATCCCTGTTCGGGCTCCAGCCTCGATTGTCATATTGCATACGGTCATGCGTCCTTCCATGGACAGACTTCGGATCGCCTCCCCCGTGTACTCGATTACGTGTCCAGTGGCACCGTCGATACCAACCTGTCCGATGATGCCTAGGATGAGGTCCTTTGGGGTCACTCCACGGCCCAAGTTGCCATCGACATGAATTTGAAGGACGGGCGACCTCGATTGTGGCACGCATTGGAGGGTCAAGACATGCTCGACCTGCGAGGATCCAATGCCGAAAGCTAGCGCTCCGAAAGCGCCGTGTGTTGACGTGTGACTGTCACCGCAAACTATGGTCATGCCAGGCTGAGTGTAGCCTTGCTCTGGTCCGATAATGTGGACGATTCCTTGCCCAGGGTCTTCGAGGCCGTAAAGCCGGACGCCGAACTCAAGGGTGTTATTGGTCATGGCCTCGATTTGGGCCACAGACATGGGGTCTTCGATGGGAAGTGAACGATCCGTTGTTGGGACGTTGTGATCGATCGTCGCGATCGTCAGGTCGGGCCTTCTGACCTTCCGTCCTTCCGCGCGCAGAGCGTCGAACTCGTGAGGGTGCAGCTCGTGGATTAAGTGGAGGTCGACGTAAAGCAGGTCGGGCTTACCGGGCTCGGAATGCACCACGTGTTCGTCCCAGATTTTCTGGTACATCGTGCGTGGAGGCATTTAATTTCCTAAGAGTACTTGGCGTCCTGCGCCAGCATTTCGGAGATGCCTACGACCTCGAATGCATCATGCAGCGTAACCATGCGGTCAATGATCGCTTGGGTCGTGCCCTTGTTCTTAAGTTCAGCCAGGGTTTCTTCGATTGACTTTATGGCCGTCAGAATTGCCGAAGCCGGGAAGATCACAACCTTATAGCCAAGCTCCTCGAGTTCTGCGGTGCTCAGTAGTGGAGACTTTCCCGACTCTACGTAGTTGTAGAAGAGAGGAGCCTTGAAGTTGGCTTTAGCCACTCTCTCAACATCTTCGCGGCTTCGCAATGCTTCTATGAAGAGCACATCTGCGCCGGCATCGACGAATGCTTGTGCTCGATTTATGGTATCGGCCCAACCTGTAACCGCCAGGGCGTCGGTGCGCACTATGATCGTGAAATCCGGGTCAGTCAGTGCATCGCCGGCTGCTCGGATTTTCTGGACCATTTCT
>CAZUGG010000114.1:0-9121 GCA_964619905.1 uncultured Dehalococcoidia bacterium | reverse complement strand
GGCGGGCTAGGCCTAGCCCTTGGCTGCGACGTGCGTATTGCATCTGCAGATGCCCGTTTCGCCGCAATATTTACAAAAAGAGGCTATGTCGTGGACTCGGGGACCAGTCTTCTTCTCCCCATCATTGTGGGATATCCACGAGCGGCCGAACTTGCCTTCACCTCACGCTTCGTCGACGCATCCGAGGCACTAGCAATCGGATTAGTGAATCGAGTGGTCGAACCCAGCAAACTCGAAGAAGCCGTCGACGAGTTGGCTGCTGAGATGGCCCGACAGGCCCCGGTGGCTGCACGACTCTCCAAACGCGCACTCCGAAGACCAATTGACCGCGACATGCTGGCCGCCCATGAGCTTGAGCTGTACGAAGTCTCCATAAATCTCAAAACCGACGATATGGAAGAGGGTCGCAGCGCCTTCCTCGAGAAACGTGCTCCCAGATGGAAGGGCGTATGATCTCGGACGCCGTCCTCTACACCGTTGACGGCCACATAGCCAAGATCACGTTGAACCGACCAGATAGGTTAAACGCCATCGATCACGACACTGCAACACTGCTCGATGGCTTCTGTCACCAGGCAGCCGAGGACGACGATGTCCGGGTAGTAGTCATAACCGGTAACGGCTCCAGCTTTTGCGCCGGTGCCGATCTGCGGGCGACATCGGACTCGCCCTCCGACAACAACAATACCCCGGAGGCGAACCTTCGTCATACCGGCCACCTCGGCTGGTCAGCTCTTAACCTTTTCCGCGTGGACAAGCCAACCATCGCTGCCGTAAAGGGAAACGTCGTGGGGGGCGGGCTCGGCCTCGCGCTTTCGTGCGACATACGTATAGCAACTCAAGGAACCCGGTTTTCCGCCATGTTCGTCAAGCGGGGCTTGACTCCTGATTCTGGGGTCAGCTTCCTCCTGCCAGCGGTTGTGCGTTACCCGAGGGCAGCTGAACTAGTTCTTACCTCCCGATTCGTAAACGCCAAAGAGGCGCTCAGCATCGGACTGGTGAACCACGTGGTTGAGGAAGACATCTTGACCAGTGCGGCCCTCGACATGGCGAGCCAGATAGCGGAATCGGCCCCGGTCGCCGTTCGCCTAAGTAAGCGCTCCCTGCGTCAAGCCCTGAACCGCGAGGCTATCGCCGCATTCGAGTACGAATCATACGGAGGCCTCATCACCGCGAAAACACAGGACAGGCTGGAGGGGCGCCACTCCTTTCTCGAGGGCCGTTCACCCCGGTGGACCGGACACTAGGACTTCAATTGGGACCTTTGCCGGTTTTCCCGGGGCCAATCACCGCTCTGGATAGGAACAGAGGCTAGGCAAAGAACTCTCGAGCAACGGCAACGAACTTATCCGACTGTTCGAGCATAGGGTAGTGGCCGGCGCCTGGAATTGTGACTAGGCGAGAGCCCGTGATATGTTGCCGAAAGCCGTCGCCGTAAGATGCTGGCACAATCTTGTCCAGTTCACCCCAAATGAGCAACGTAGGCGCAACTATCCGGTGGATTCGTTTGCTTAGCCCCTTGTCCGGTATCGGCCAGAGAAACTTGCCGGCTGTCGAAAGTGATTTGGCCCGATCAATAACAGCATCTTTCTTGTCTTCGAATTCAGTTGGGATAGCGTAAAGGCCAAGCTTGAGTGCCGCTTCGGGATCTGCCCACGAGAGTTGCACGGTGTCTTTCTCAGTCGTGGCGAAAATGTCTGCTACCGGATTTTCGTCCTCCCACAAACCAAAGGGGGCTACAAGACAAAGCTTGCTGATCGTCGCATTCGAAATCGCCGCAATCTCGGCTGCAATTGCTCCGCCAAGCGAGTGGCCAATCACCGAAGGACGAACGATACCCAAAGCATCGAACAAATCGAGGTGGTAGAGCGGCAGGCCCAGAAAGGCCGTCAGGTTTTCGACGCCTGTCGACTCCCCGAAGCCAGGGAGAATCGGCGCTACCACTCGATAATTCGGCACGAACTTATCCAGCCAGCCGGGCCAGTCAGGAAGCCCAGCAACGCCATGCAGGAAGACTAAGGGCGGGCCGGAGCCCGCAGTCCACACGTCGACTTCAAACATGCCTCTTACAGAGACCCGTTGCTTTTCAGCCATCGCAGCCTCTACTTTCCGTTTGCTAGCGCTGCGGGGGTGCGCAACTCTTCTTGTGATAGACCTTTTGGATACCAGTGGTCTTCCCATTCAGACCACATCGGTCGCAAATGCGGAAGCACTTCTTTGGCAATCATCTCCGTGTTGTACATCGTCTTTTCACGCGGCATGTCGCCGAAGTGGGACAAGAACATCAAGTGTCCCACGTTTAGGCGCTTGATCACATCCTCGAGCTGCTCTCTGACCGTCGCAGCGCTGCCAGCGACCACAAAGCCTCCATCTATCAAGTCCTTCCACGTCAGTTCCTTACGCTTATCCCGAGCCGACGAGGAAAATTGCGATTCGAGACCCGCCTTGATCGTGTCCACAGTCCGATAGCCAGGCGCCTCGGCGAACTTGGCCGAAATGTGGAGGCATTTGTCATAGAAGTACTTTGCGTGGGGCCAATACAACTCTTCCGCCTCGGCGTCTGAACCCGCGACCGCCACCAGCTGGAGAAAACCAGCCCGATAGGGATTTCGTTCGACACCAAGTTCATCAACCGTCTCCCAGAACCCACTCAGCACTTGCTCGCCACGCTTGTACCCCGAGTAACTTAGGTACGAGTACAGGTAATTTCGTTCGGTGACCCACTTCCACGTCTCGATGCTCCCTCCGCCTGGAACCCAAATCGGCGGATGGGGCTTCTGGACCGGCTTGGGCCACGTGTTCACATAGCGCAACTGAGTGTATTTCCCATTGAAATGAAATGGCTCACTCTCGGTCCACGCCTTCACGATTAGTTCGTGGGCTTCATCGTATTTGTCACGCAGAGTAGCCGGCGTCGCACCATAGCAGTAATTGGTGTCCATGGAGCTCCCCACGGGAAAGCCCGCGACAAGTCTTCCCCCACTGATCACGTCCAGCATAGCGAACTCCTCTGCCACGCGAATCGGCGGGTTGTAGAGGGCAATGCTATTGCCAAGGACCACCACAGCACAGTTGGCCGTGCTTCGCGCGAGAGAGGCCGCGATGATGTTCGGTGAAGGCATGAGCCCATAGGCATTCTGATGATGCTCGTTGACACACACCCCGTCGAAGCCCATCTGCGCAGCAAACTCGAGTTCGTCAATGTATTCGTTGTACATACGATGGCCAGAAGCTGGATCGAAGAGGTCGCTGGGGGGGTCAACCCACACACTCGGATACTTGGTAGAGAAGTCTGGGGGCAGATCCTGATAGGGCAACAGGTGGAACCAGTAGAACCTCATGGCGACCTCCAATACGGACCCTAGCGAGAATGCGGCTAGTCTATCTAGGCGGTGTTATAAGTCAACGAGATCGGGACGAAGGTATCGTCACAGAATCAGATGACTCCCTGCGAACTCAACTCCGCGATCGACCCGGCATCATGGCCAAGGGCCTCGAGGATTTCATCGTTGTGTTCGCCTAGGTGCGGCGCACGGGGACCGGTAGACCAGGGGCAGTGTTCCGCAAGCCAAGGGGCCCCGTTGTAGGTAAACGTGCGGCCCAGGTCCTCATGTTCAACCTCCGCAAATGTCTTGCGGGCCCGCCAGTGGGCATCATCAAGGTTTTCCTCTGGTCTTCTTACAGGTACCCAGTGCATCTTGTATCCCTGGCCAATCTTCCATAGATCTTGGTCCAACTTGTAGGAGCGAATCCAGCGCTTGATAACGTCGTTGACGTGTCGGCCAACCACCGGATCACTAGAGACCTCGGGGTCATCGTACTTGGCATCGGCTAGGTCGTCCGCGACGCCTTGTTTACGAAGCATATCAATCTGGACCTTAGCCCCAACACCGATGCCAAGGCTTGCGTTCACATAGCGTCCGTCCTTGGTCATCGCTTGGGCGTTGGGCGTCCTCGTAGTCGAGGCGTGGCGTCCTGTCTGTCGCTTCACGGTCGTCCTGTTGTAGGTGAAGAACGGAATGTCCATCTCCGTACTGACATTAATAGCATGGTTGATAGCAGCATCGACGTACTGCCCTGATCCTGTTCGCTCGCGATGCATCAACGCGCCTAAGATGGCGATATAAGTCTGGTTACAAACTATGTGGCTGGCATGCCACATCTGAGGAGCGATTGGAGGGGAGTCATAAGACCCATCCGGATTCGAATCATAACCACAATTCATCATGACGCCTCCCAAAGCAAGGTGAACTAGGTCGGAGGCTTGCCAATGCTTACGTGGGCCGTCTTGGCCGAAGTCGCTGATGGAAACATAGACGAGGCCTGGATTCTCGGTCTTTAAATCACTGTACGCTAGCCCGAGCGACCCCATATAGCCGGGCGGATTCGTTTCGACGAGAACGTCAGTGTTGCCGACAAGCTCTTTAAAAATCCTCTGTCCCTCGGGGTTCTCGAGGTCAAGGGTAATACCGCGCTTGCCGACGTTGTAGTGCCAGAAATGCAGACTCTCTTCTGGGTCGCCACTGTCCTCATAGAAAGGTCCGATTCTGCGCGTGAGGTTACCGCCCGGCGGCTCGACCTTGGTGACTCTGGCACCGGCGCCCGCAAGCAGCTTCCCAAGAAACTCTCCTCGGTGGTCAGCGACTTCAAGGACTCGAACATCGAACAGGAAACCCTTGGGCTTGGTCGGCTTAGTCATCATCGATCTCCCAAGCAGCTCGTCAGCCGCGGAAGGCATTCTGGGAAGGAGCTACGACAGTGTCAAGGCCGTTGGCCGAGATCTCGGATTGTCAGCCCGCCTGAGATGCCCCGACCGAAGGCTTGTAGAGCTTCAATTCGCGCTTTTGGAGACGATCCCCCAAGCCTTCTTTGATCTGCTCAAAGGTCTCGAAGTCCCACTCCGCTACAAAAGTTACGGCTGTGCCCTTACGGCCCATCCGTGCCGTCCGCCCAATCCGGTGCAGGTATTCCTCAAGGTTCTCTGGTATATCGTAGTTGACTACGTTAGAAACCGCGGGTACGTCTATTCCTCTAGAAGCTAGGTTCGTTGCGACAAGCAGCTTGATGCGACCCTCGCGGAAGGCTCTCATGGCAGCATCCCGTTTGCCTTGCGGCATCGCCCCATGGATGGCTTCGATGGCCTTACCACGCCGCTTCATTCCTCCTACCAATTTGTCCACGCCAATCTGGGTCCGGCGGAAGATTAGGGCTTGTTCATAATCCTCCTCTTCCAGGAGTTCAAGCAGGCCATCAAACTTATCGCGATCAGCCACTTCACAATAAAATTGGTCCACGTGCTCGACTGGCTCAGCCTCCGGCCCTACAGTGATGAAGTCCGGGTCCTCGAAATACGAATAGATGAGGCGCTTGATCGTCGTGGGTATGGTCGCGCTGAACAACGTGCGCTGGGCATTCCGCGGCGTCTGGCGCATGATACGACGGATGTCTGGGAAAAACCCAATGTCGAGCATCTGGTCGGCCTCATCGAGAACGACAACGCGGATCCTGTTTAGTTTTAACGTGCCCCGCTCCATGTGGTCCTGAATGCGCCCTGGTGTACCAACCACAACATGGACTCCCTGTTCGAGCGCCTGAAGCTGGCGGTTTATCGGCTGGCCTCCGTAAATGCTAATCGGCCGAATGCCACGGTATTTAGTTACCTTCTTTA
The DNA here is from genome assembly GCA_964619905.1 of uncultured Dehalococcoidia bacterium. Lineage (GTDB taxonomy): Bacteria > Chloroflexota > Dehalococcoidia > SHYB01 > SHYB01 > DAOUKH01. Next base: position 3,453 of record CAZUGG010000114.1, on the reverse strand, counting down.
GCTCACTGGTGACCTGTTGGGCAAGCTCCCGTGTGGGCACGAGCACGATCGCTTGAACTTCGTTCCGCGAACCATCGACCGCCTCTGCAATCGGAATGGCAAAAGCCGCGGTCTTTCCGGTACCAGTCTGAGCCTGACCAACTAGATGCTTGCCCGTAACCATAACAGGCACAACATTACTCTGGATCGGGGTGGGCCCCGTATAGCCCATGCTGCTGAGAGCCTTTGCCACCGGTTCCGAAACGTCAATATCGCCGAATTTGTGGTCCTTGGGCAGAATCCCAGTCTGGACTGGGACCGAAACTGTGGGCGATCTTCGCTCCCGTTCTCTAGGCTTCGATCCCTGACTCTCGCCGGTGTTTTCTTCGCCGCGCCCAGGTCGGCGTCTACCGCCTCGGCGGCGAAGCTTGGGACCGACTGACGATGGGTCGGTGACCTGGGATTGCGGCGAGTCGGGAGCAGGAGAGCGGCGCGGCTTACTATCGGTTTCTATCGCCGGGTTAGGCTCGCTCTCGCCGTTGCCGGACTTGCGCCAGGGGAGGAATCGCATGAGGCCTTTTGGCTCGGCTAAGGGTGTCTCTCTAGTATCCGGGTTTGAAGTCAGGAATATTCAAGTGTTCGTGGTCGAAGCACCTGTCCTAAGACTGTCATCACTGGGTCGATTGTGGCCTGTTCTCCACATGAAGCCCTTTCAGGAAAAGACAAGCACCCCTGCCGAAACGAAGAAGGGGCGTGCGCTATGAGGCGCCGCCCCTTTTGTTAGACAGAGTAAACAGGCCTATGAACATCAGCTAAAAGTGTAGCATCCGTCATCGACAACGGTCAATCAAAAACAGCTTCTTACACCCGGCGACCAAAGTTGTTTGACAGAAGGAATAGGCCATAGCTACTATGACTAGGCTAGCAACGGGAGCGGCCATTAGAGCTCTCCCGAAGCACCAACTAAGTAATTCATGACCAGTGTAAAGGCAACGACTCAATCAGTGAGCGTTGACCGCCCCCACCTTCGTCTGCTCCATACGTCCGACGTCCATATCGGAGATGATATCGATCCGAATCGTCGGCTGGTCGGCTTGTCCGCCGTCGTTGACGTTGCTTTAAGTGAGGGTGTTCATGCACTTCTGATCGTCGGCGATTTTTTCGATAGTGCTCGGGTGAAACCCCCGCAGATCGATGAGGCCATGGAGCAACTGCGACGCCTCGAGATCCCAACGGTCGTTACTGTGGGCAATCACGATTGCCGCAGCGAACCCTCCATTTACAGTCGAGTTAACATGCTTAGCGCAGGCAGCCACGTCCACTTCTTGGACGACCCTGTAGGACGCCATCTGCACTTCGATGAACTCAAGCTGTCGATCTGGGCAAAAGCTATGGTCGACCATCACCCGGACCACAAACCCCTCGATGGCTTCAAGCGTAACGTCAACGGCAACTGGCACGTCGCATTGGCACACGGGCACTACGTGCCCGACGAAGAATCGAACTATCGATCGTCCCCAATATGGGAACGTGAAATCGCAGACCTGGGATGCGACTATCTGGCCCTGGGGCACTGGCACCGCTATTTAGACGTAAGCGCTAACGGCGTGCCTGCCTACTACTGCGGCTCCCCTTCTGAGACAGGAGGGTCTTTCGCCAGCGCCAATCTGGTTTCGCTTGACCCGCAGAACGGCGTAACAGTCGACCGAATCAAACTTTCTGTAGCTGAGTAGACCCCATTCGAAAGATTTTTTAATATCGCGTTGACGTAAATCGTCACCAGGTCTATAGTCGTTCGGACGCTGCGGGAGCTTGGCTTGCCAGGCTGAGCGGGTGGGACAGCCCACCGACCGCCAAAACCTGATCTGGGTAATACCAGCGCAGGGATTCGCGCGAGCCTCAAGCACCGCTCCTTAGCGGTGCTTTTTCTATGTAAAAGTTCGGGGGGTGACGTGTGAGCGACGACCTCGTGATAGCCGACAGGGTTCTCTCTTCCCGTTTGTTTGTCGGTACGGGCAAATACCGAACCCGCGAAGAGATGGTGGATGCGCTTGCTGCCTCTGGCACCAAGATGGTGACGGTGGCCCTAAAGCGAATCGACCTCGAGAGCAACGAGGAAACGATTTTGGACCAGATCGATTGGGGCAAGTACCACATCCTACCCAACACTGCCGGATGCCAGACTGTAGAGGAAGCGCTCTATACAGCCCGGTTGGCAAAGACCATGGGCCTCTCCGATTGGATCAAGCTCGAAGTCATACCTGACCCCAAATACCTGTTGCCTGACCCCATCGGAACCCTTGACGCCGCAACGACCCTTGTCGAAGAAGGGTTCATCGTGCTGCCGTATATCAACGACGACCCCATCCTAGCCAAACGGCTAGAGGAGGCCGGTTGCGCAACCGTAATGCCGCTGGCATCACCGATCGGTTCTGGCAAGGGGCTAGTCAACTTCGATCAGATCAAGATCATCATCGAGCAGTCCAAGATTCCGGTTGTCGTTGATGCTGGCCTAGGCGCCCCATCAGACGCTGCTCTCGCCATGGAACTCGGTGCAGACGCCGTACTTATCAATTCAGCAATCGCCCTCGCTAGCGATGCTCCATCGATGGCCGATGCTATCAAGATGGGAGTCGAGGCCGGGCGCAAAGCCTTTCGGGCGGGGCGCATTCCGAAAAAACCATACGCCTCGGCATCCAGCCCTCAGGAAGACATACCTGCATGGTCCGTAAGAAATTAGCTGTCCCTGACCCGTGCCTCTGCTTGATAACCAACCTCCGCCTAATCGCCGATGGAGATCTGGCAAGCATCGTCCGTGATGCCGTTTCCGGCGGCGTGGACCTAGTTCAACTGCGCGAGAAGAACCTGCCTGGTGCTGAGCTCCTCAAGCTGGCTCGCGAGATCAAGCATGCAATCAAAGGCAGGGCACTCCTTATCGTGAACGAACGCCTAGACATAGCCATGGCCAGCGGCGCGGACGGGGTGCACCTGGGCGAGAGCAGCCTACCCGTTTCTACTGCAATTCAGATTGTCGGCAACGACATGCTGGTGGGTAAATCAGTTCACAGTGTTGGCGCAGCTATCGCCGCTGATAAGGAAGGGGCCGACTACCTGTTGGCAGGCACAATCTTCAAAACCTCATCGAAGCCTGACACGAAGCCTCAAGGGCCCGCGCTCATTCGAAGCATCGTCGCTGTGACAAACAAACCAGTAATAGGAATTGGGGGCATCACTCGCAAGAACGCTGCCTCCGTTCTTGATGCAGGAGCCATCGGAATTGCGGCTATGTCAGGCATTCTGGCAGCGGCCAACCCCAGCAAAGCGGCCGAGTCATTAATTGACTCAATGACTGAGCTCCCTCTCCTTGCAAGGCAACCAAGATGACCATAGCGCTCAAGGTTAACGGAAAGGCTCGCCATCTCGACTCTCCGACACCCCTCCTAGAGTTCCTCGCACAGCTAGAGCTTGGCGATC
>CAZUGG010000113.1:0-5252 GCA_964619905.1 uncultured Dehalococcoidia bacterium | reverse complement strand
CGACATTTGGGCGGAAGGCGTGCGTTTCCCTGCAATGAAGATAATCGAAGGTGGCAGGGAACGCGACGACGTCTTGTACATGCTGCAAGCGAACAATCGTTTAGCCACGTTCATGGGAGACGTTCGGTCCCAAATCGGGGCATGTCATCTGGGTGTCCGACAGTTAAAAGAACTGATCGACACGTACGGAACTTTAACCGTCAAACAGTCTGTGGACTATATGATTTGGCACTCTGGAGAGCGGTTTAAAGAAGAAGTCCGTCAGTGGCCTGCAGGAAAATTCAGCGCTGATGTCTATGCTGATCGGGACCCGCAGGGGAACGAAGATATTCACGTGCACTGCGCTGTAACGGTACACGAGGATGGGCGGCTGAACGTGGACTTCGCTGGGTCAGACACTCGCGAAAACCTTGGCTCTTACAGCTCGTTTGGCAATACTCGAGGATATGTAGTTTCCCAGTTGGCAGCTATGCTGGACCCGGACATCCCCAAGAATGAAGGTTTCTTCAATAGCGTGGAGATCAACGCCCCCGAGGGCACGTGCGTTAATCCCCGTTATGGTAAAAGCGTTGCAGCTGGAACCCACCATCCGGGTAGCGAAGTGGGTGAAGCGATAGCCGTAGCCCTTTCACAGGCGATTCCTCAACGGGCGTGCCCTCAAGTCTACAAATTGGCTAGCCCAACGGTGATCTACGGTGAACATCCACGCACGGGCGCTTTCTTCGTTGACCAAGGGACAGACACTTATGCTGGTTATTGCAGCGCCATTAAGGGACAGGACGGCTGGGGAGCAAGGAACTGTAACTCGGGCAATCTCATGCGGTCTCAAGCTGAATTCCAGGAATCTACGTACCCCGTACGTTTTATAACTCGAGATATGATCGCTGATACTGGAGGGCCCGGACAATGGCGCGGCCATCCTGGCAGTCTCTATCTGAAACAACTCCTTACGGACGTCTTGGTTAATGCGTGGATCATGGGGGTGAAGCATCCGGTGCCTGGGATTGCGGGAGGTTGGCCTGGCTCTGAGAACTATCTAGTCATGCGAGGCGGGAGCGACAATGCTTGGAAGGTAACATCCACGGCATTTAAGACGCCTCACGCCGACAATGAGGCCATCATCTACCAGTTTGGCGGCGGTGGCGGCTGGGGGGACCCACTCGATCGGGATCCTGAAGCTGTACGGGAGGATGTGTTGGATGGTTACGTTTCTCTTGAAGGCGCGACACGTGATTACGGGGTCATACTTAGCGGCGATATAGAAGATGAGACTTTGGTCGTGGAGCTAGCTCGCACCGAGGAACTTCGGTGTAAGGTGCGTAGCAACCCAGCAAAACGTCAGCGTTTGTGGAACCAGCGCCTAGACGCGTTGCGATCATCTGCAGAGGAGAATGCTCGGCGAGCAGGTGAGTGGCTTAGGGCTCACAACGTGGCCCTGAGCAAGAATGGGTCATGAGGGGCCTATCTAAGGGATAGGCGAGTTTACGGCCGCGGGTCTTCGGCTGAGTGACAAGGATTTAAACTAGACCTGTTAGGCCTGTTAACCCATCATGATGTCACCCGCGTCCACAACCAAGGTTTGACCTGTCATCATCGCGCTTTCGTCTGACGCGAGATATACAGCTGTTCCCGTTAGGTCGTAAGGCTCGAGGGATTTACCAAGAGCCTTGAGATGCCGTTTTGCTTCGATTGCCTTGTCTGGAAGAACTCGTCGTGTAGCTTCGGTAAGCGTAGTGCCGGGAGCGATAGCGTTCACTCGAATGTTATCGGGACCCGCTGTTCGAGCCATCGATTTGGTCAGGTGGACTACCGCAGACTTAGAGATGCCGTAGGCGTAGTTGGGGAAGTTCTTTGCTCGCCTAAAGGACACTTGGGTTGGATATGCTGCTACCGACGAAATATTGATTATCGAACCGCCTCCACGGTCTCGCATTGATGGGAGTACGGCTCTACTGGCAATCAACGTACCGATCAGGTTAACGTCCAACACTTTACGCAGGTAGTCTATGGAATGGTCGCGGACGTCGAGTTCGTAATATATGGCGGCGTTGTTCACGAGGCAGTCGACTCCACCAAAAGAGTCGACCGCTACCCGTATCATTTGTTCTGCACTGGTTTCGTTGGAAACGTCGACGTTGACTGAGATTGCAACCCCCCCAGAGGACTCTATCTCAGCGGCTACTTTAGCTGCTTGCTCATTCCTGAGGTCGGCCACCACCACCTTGGCACCTTCAACAGCAAAACGTAAACAATATTCTCGGCCGATGCCCTGGGCGCCACCGGTCACAATGGCAACCTTTTGTTCTAATCTCATAGAGGGTTTCTCCTCAAATAAACAGATCGGAATCAGGTTCAACATAGGTAGACTAGGTGTTTGAACGTCGACGTGGTGTGATAGACGAGGAATCCCCCAAGAGCTTCATTGTTTTCATATAAGGGTGGGATACCTCCCGACCGCGTAACAGCGACGTTGGGAACATAGACCACACTTCGGCAGCATGCAACAGGACCTGTCCGGAATGGGCGAAAGCATGGACGTGTGGCTTTTAAAGGATATCAAGTTGGTCGCACATTTCGGAGGTTTCGGATACGAGCATCAGCTTAATGGCTGACAGCTCGATAGCTATAATCGCAAGGAGGGTACGCCTGTTGCGCGTACGGAGGAATGGGTAATGCCCCTGAAACTTTCGATCGGTTTACCAACAGACAAGGTGCAACTCGGTGATCAGTTCACAAGCGGCGACGCCGTTATGGAGATGGCGCGAACCGCCGAGGAGGCCGGGTTCGATGCAGTGCACGTTACCGACCACCCGTTTCCCGAGGACGAATGGATGGCGTCCGGCGGGCACCACGCGTTAGATCCTTGGGTCCCCCTGTCGTTTGCCGCGGCCGCAACGACGAAGATTCTATTACAAACACATATTCTAGTCTTGCCCTACCGTAACCCGTTCTTAACAGCCAAATCTGTAACGAGCCTAGACGTTCTTTCCGGTGGTCGAGTCATACTAGGGGTGGCGGCCGGCTATTTGGAACCGGAATTCAAAGCCTTGGGTGTCGATTATGCGGAACGGAATGAACTAACCGATGAGGCAATCCTAGCTATGAAACTCGCCTGGACACAGGACGGGGTATCGTTGAAGGGGCGGCATTTCGAGGCGGTTGGGCATTCTATGCTTCCCAAGCCAGTCCAGCGACCCCATCCACCGATATGGATTGGGGGCAACAGTAAACAGGCGATCAGGCGAGCCGTAGACATGGCCGATGGCTGGATCCCCATACCAAACATGAAAAATACCGTCTCCCGGCGAAAGACCCCAGCCTTCGAGAATTTGGAAGATCTGTCGGACAGGCTGGACTACGCGCGTGGATATAGCGAGGAAGTTGGTCGGGACGAGTCGCTGGACATAGTCTTTGTTCCTTTTGGACTTGGAGATTTCGGCAACCCGAAATTCGACCCGGTTGGATTCGTGGAAGTTGTGAAGACGCTGGACCGAATGGGGGTCACTTGGCTCAGCCTAAATTTACCCAGTGCGAATCGGAAGGTGTTTTTGGAAAACATGCAGCGTTTCTCCGAGGATGTCATGCGGAAACTTCCGTAGTCAATATGCCGCTCCACCCACAGGCCGCTAGGATCGTGAAGGCTTTTGAGGAACGGATGGGCACCGCTCGGGGTGTTCCAACCATCGAGGAACGTCGCGCGGCTGTGGTTGAGGCAAGTAGCGAATCCTGGCCCCGAATGGCCCGTGTAAAGAACGCCATAGTGCCTGGGCCGGTCGCGGGGGGTATACCTGTTCGAATCTTTACCCCGTCAAGCCTTAACGGGCTTCCCATTTTGATGTATTTCCATGGAGGCGGTTGGGTCATAGGGAGCATAGACTCCACTGAAGGATTAGCCCGATATATGGCAGCGGCAACCGGGTGCATTGTCCTTTCAGTTGGATACCGGCTTGCCCCCGAACATAAGTTTCCGAAAGGCCTCGAGGACTGTTATGCGGCCACTAAATGGGCGGCAGCTCAGGCAGAGTCTTTCGGAGGCGACGGTTCGAGAATTGCCGTTTGTGGTGACAGCTCTGGAGGGAACCTTGCTGCTGCCGTGTGCCTTGTTGCCCGAGATCGGGGGGGTCCAAAGATTGTCTACCAAGCATTGATCTACCCAGTTTTGGATCGCAATTTCAGCACAAGTTCCTATGAGGACAATTCAAAAGGGTATCTTCTGACCCGGCGAATGATGGTTGGAAACTGGCGAGATTACTTAGCCGACGAGGAGAGCGCCATTAACCCCTATGCAGCTCCCCTTCAGTCGAGAGACTTGAGTGGGCTCCCTGCGGCTTACGTAATTACCGTGGAATACGATCCCCTACGGGATGAAGGGGCAAGCTACGCTAACATGCTACGGGCTGCGGGAGTGCCGGTCACATATGTCTGCTACGCCGGAATGGTGCATGGCTTCTTTGGGTATATCGCTCAAGTTGATTTAGCGAACGAGGCAATGGCTAGCCTGTCCAAAGAAATCCAATTGGCTGTGTCCCGCTAGAGCCATGCGGATAGCGGAGGATTGGATCCGACTACGGAGAGAGGGAAACCTAACCTGAGTTCACGTCGGACCCGCTGAACAGGTGCTGGAGACCGCTATAGCGGTTTCCTACAAGAAAACACTTTACTGCAGCCGTCCTCCACCACCCCGGAGTCGCGGGTCGAGTATGTCCCGAACGGCGTCTCCGAGCATGTTGAAAGAAAGAACTGCCATGCTGATCAATACCGCGGGGACTATGGCGAGCCATGGCCACTGCTGGTAATCCTGGATTGCATTAACGCCCGATCCGGCCTTACCACTGATCATCGCGCCCCAAGAGGGGTCTGTAGCTTTAGCACCGGCCCCGAGGAAACTCAACGAGGCCTCGAATATGATTGCGGCTCCCAATAGAATCGAGGCTTGGACAATAATTGGAGCCATGGCGTTGGGCAGAATGTGACGGAACATAATACGAGCGTTGGAAGCACCAAGGGCACGACTTGCTTCCACATAGGGATTTTGTTTTAAGGACAAGACGGTTCCGCGAACAACCCTCGATGTGGTGGGGATGAGAACCAGCGAGATCACAGCAAGCGCATTATTGATGCTAGGCTCCCTTATCGCGACGATACTGAGCGCTAGGATAAGCGCAGGGAAGGCCTGTATCGTGTCCATTCTTCGCTGCGGCTCAATGTCAATCTTGCCTTCGAAAAAGCCTGTCATCAGTCCAATGAGCGTT
>CAZUGG010000112.1:0-19365 GCA_964619905.1 uncultured Dehalococcoidia bacterium | reverse complement strand
GGGGGCGTCCCCCGTTCATTGACGCCATGACTGCTTGGATTCCTGCGATGTGGTACATAGGCACCGTCAGGATGTTCTTCTCTTCCATCTCCAAATCAACAGGCGAGACGTTGTTTAGCACATACTCTGAGAAGTTCTTGTGGGCGAGCATCACACCCTTGGGGCGGCCGGTGGTGCCTGCCGTGAACATGAGGATAGTTAGGTCGGTGTCATCGATCTCCGTAAATGGGTCTTCGTCGTCGCCTGATGCAATTAGATCTTCGAAGTTTGACCAGCCCTCAGATGCATGTCCCAGGGCGACGAAGTGCTTGACGTCAGGGACTTCAGCTCTGATGGCGTCAACGAGAGCGAGATAGCGCTCCCCAATGAAGATGGCGGATGCTTCCGAATCTTGCAGCATGTAACTGACTTCCTCGGGGCGGGCTCGGAAGTTCAGAGGCACGAAGATGGCTCCGATCTTGGCGCAGGCGAAGTAGGTTTCAATTAGGTTGGGGGAGTTCACCTCCATCATTGCGACCTTGTCGCCCTTTTGGATGCCCAAGCTGGTCAAAGCGTTAGCTAACTTGGAGGAAGAGGTCTGGAGTTGTTCGTAGGTGCTGGTGGTGTCTTCGAAGATAAGGGCGGGGCGATCTGGCACGACAGCCGAGGTCACCATTAGGAATTCGGTCGTGTTCATAGAGCCTCCTGATCCTTCGTTGGGTGCCGTGCGCGTGAGCCGTGAGCATTATAGCCAAAGGTGTCGAGTAGTCTTGGCACGGGCAGTTTACGAACCGAAAGCGAGAAGGGTAGCGAGTCGGGCTTCGGCAGCTAAGCCATCTTCTAGACTTGTTTGCTCTGCCTTGGCTAACGACCTTTTTGCTGCTCTCATGGCGGACGCGCTGAATGAAGCCATCTTATGGGCAATCTGCTCGGCCTGGTCGAAGACTGATTCCTCAGAGCTCAAATGGTTCACAAGGCCTATAGCCAAAGCCTCGTCGGCCTCAATAGTCCGGCCAGTTAGGAGAGCATCCATTCCTCTTGCGATCCCGACCGCACGGGGCATGGTCTGCGTCCCCCCAGCTGCGGGAATCATGCCAAGGTTGGTTTCCGGGAGCCCGAACTTCGCGTCCGACGTTGCGATAATGATGTCGCAACCTAGAGCTATCTCTAGTCCTGATCCGAAGCAATAGCCCTGCACGGCGGCCACTATGGGTTTACTTAGCCCGAATAGGCGGCCCCAAACGTCTCGTTCGAATCGGACCTGCCTGGCAATGAATTGGGAGGGGGCAGAGCCGAACTCTGTGAGGTCGGCTCCAGCACAGAACGCCCGGTTTCCAGCTCCGCGCACAACAACCGATCGGACATCCGGGTTATCTTCTAACGACCCCAGGACCTGAAAGAACTCGTCTCGCATCTGTACGTTGTAGGCATTAAGGACATGCGGTCGGTTTAGGGTCAGCCAAGCCACTGGTCCTTGGATGGTAAGTAGGACTGTCTCGAAAGCCATGCTAGCTCCCAGTGAAGTTGGGCGGCCGTTTGTTAAGGAAGGAGCGGATCCCCTCCTCGCGGTCGCGAGAGGTGTGAAGAAGTACAGCGAGGTCGGCCTCAAGTCGGAGACCTTGCTCCAAAGATACGTCCATACCTTTTAGGATCGCTTCTTTTGCGTAGTTGTTGGCAATCGGGGCGGCCTTTGCAAGGCGCTGGGCGAGTTTCATGGCCTGTTCGACGACCTCTGATCCAGGCGCCAATTGTGATACGAGACCGCGACTCAGCGCTTCTTCGGCATCAAGCTCGCGACCTAGCAATAGCATCTCGGTTGCGAGGCCTCGAGGGACCAAACGCGGCAGCCGCTGGGTTCCCCCGTCCCACGGGATTTCGCCGCGAGCCATTTGATCGAGTTGCAGCTTGGCTGCGACGGACATGACCCTAAGGTCGCATGCTAGGGCAAGCTCGAGACCCTGGCCGATAGCGTGGCCATTCACGGCGCCGATGACTGGCTTTGTGAGGCCGCCGACGTAGGCTGCCACACTCCGCAGTGCTGCGCTTGATGCGCCCATTTCGGCGAGTGGTGCGTCAGAGCCTAGGCTGAAGGATTCTCCTGAACCGGCGATGACAGCTACGTATATAGAGTCGTCTTCCACTACCCCGTGCAACGCATCGACAAACTCCAGAGCCAAGGCCTCGGTGATGCGATTTCCTGAAGAAGGGCGGTTTAGGGTGATTAAACGAACCGTTCCGTGAGATTCCGAGAGGACGTGGGGCTTAGCCATAGTTGGAGCGGAGCGTTGCCGGGGAAGCACCACCATCATAGGGAGCGCGAACTAATGGGGTCAACGCAGGCGTATTGGGCATCGTGTGGCTGAGGGATTAGCTGAACTGGCCTTGGAATCGGACGAAGACAGCTTCTATGGCGCGCCAGCGCAGTTGTTCGAACTTCACGTCTCGTGGTACGTCGAAGATGGCGGCGCCGGTCACGCCGAATGTTCGCTGTAACTCGAACTGTCCCCAGATGAACTGATAAAACGGTTCGTCGGCTGGTGGGTTTGGCTCCAACTCCCGTTGCTCGAACGGGTTGATGGGCATGTACTCGTTGGCGTCCTCGTCCAATAACCTGTAGGCGTCAGGGCCCACGTCTAACCTGACCTCGTCAGAGCGATCGTTCCGTACTGTCATCCATGCGATAGCTATGGTGCGATCCGGGTCGGTGTTCCTGACCGCGTAGGTTACTTGATTTTCGTCCTGATAGTAGAGGTTATCTGCCCGTGTAAGGCTATGCACGACCAAAGAGATTTGGTTACCGCGCTGAGCGGGTGGGTTGTCATTAGACCCATCACCACAGGCCGCGACGAGCATCGAAATCATGGCAGACAGTGCGAGGAGCGAAATTAGAGGGCGAAGTCGAAACATGCGCGGATGTTCCTTTTGTGGTGATGTCCAACAAGATTGTTGGTGTACAAAATTATACTCGTTTGGCTTGAATTGAGGTTCGTCTTTGTCCCGCAACGGGAGAGACGGTGCTTATAATGGCTTCCCATGAGCACATCACAATCGCAAAAGGTGGCCAGTACGGTCATTGCTGTTGATGGTCCCGGAGCAGCTGGGAAATCAACCGTTGGGGTGCAGCTCGCGCAGCGTTTGGGCTACCGTTTTATCGACACGGGAATCATGTACCGAGCTGTGACTGTGTTAGCGCTGGAGTCAAAAGCTGACCTGCGGGACGGAGTTGGCCTCGTCGCACTGGCCACGGGAGCAGACCTTAGCCTGAAAACAGGACCCGCAGGTGGGCCATGGTTGAGAGTCTTCTCCGGCAAAAGGGATCTTACTGAAGCCATCACGAAGCCTGAGGTCGACCGCGCGGTGTCGGCGGTGTCGGCTATACATGGGGTCCGACATCATCTTGTGGCACTTCAGCGAAAATTCGCATCGGAGGGACGTGTTGTGATGGTGGGTCGTGACATCGGGACAGAGGTGTTACCTGAGGCCCCGTTGAAAGTCTATCTGGATGCCTCCCAGGAAGAGCGAGCCAGGAGGCGTTTCCGAGAAATGGAGGGGCGTGGGGAGTCGATCAGCTATAAGGATGTCTTAGCCGATCTTATGCGTCGGGATCGCCTTGACCAAGACCGAGACCTCTCGCCACTGACCGTCGCGGAAGATGCCCATCGGATTGATACCACTCGGCTCGAAACCGCGGAGGTTGTGGATCTGATCGAAAGATTAGTGATAGACAAGTGATTCGTATCTATCGTCGTTTACACCGAGCGTTCTTCATTGCCTTCGTGTTGTTTTTGTTCCGTGGGTTCACTCGTTTTGAGGTTGTGGGGAAAGAAAATGTGCCGCCTCGCGGTCCTCTGATCGTAATCTCGAACCACATACACCACACGGAACCTGGACTCGTGCCCGCCGTTTTGGGCCGTAAGACCTACTACCTAGCGAAGGTCGAGATTATGCGGCACCCTATTGTTGGCTTTATCGCCCGTCACTATGACGCGATCCCCCTCGATCGAGGGGGAAGGGCTAACCCCGATGCTATCAGGAAGGTGCTCGGGCTTTTGGCGACCGATCAAGTTGTTGGGATGTTCCCAGAGGGCACACGTTCGCGGACAGGTTCAATGCGTCGGGCCAAGCCCGGCTCTGCACTGATTGCGGTGAAGTCGAATGCCCCAATTTTGCCGGTAGCAGTCACCGGAACAGAGAATTTTCGGTGGCTCACGCTGGCTATAAAGCGCCCGAGAATTAAAGTCGTCTTTGGCGAGCCGTTTTCGCTTCCGGTAATCGAGGGTCCAGTTGGTAGTGAGTTGCTGCAGACGCTCGCTGACATGATGATGGGACGGGTTGCTGCTCTCTTGCCCTCTTCCTATCAAGGTTATTATCGAAAGAAGGAACCTGTCGGAGAAGCAGCAGCCTCGGGCATGGGATCTGGTTAGGCGAGCCCTGGAGGATCGAGCGGGGTATGTGTGGAATCATCGGCTACGCCGGCACGAAGCCTGCGGTGCCCGTTGTTCTTGAGTCTCTCAAACGACTCGAATATCGTGGCTACGACAGTGCTGGAGTCGCTGTCCTCAGCGGGCGAGACCGTCTTATCGTGTACAAAACGGCAGGCAAGATCGCCGACCTGGTACCCCTTGTTGATCTCGCTGAGACAGGTAGCTCGGCCATCGCCCACACTCGTTGGGCCACTCACGGCAAGCCGACTTTTGATAACGCTCATCCCCACACGGACCAAAGCGGTAGTGTCGCGGTGGTTCACAACGGCATTGTCGAGAACTACGCGGAGTTGAAGGCTGACCTTCTGAGTGAAGGCCGCACGTTCCGTTCCGACACCGATACCGAAGTGATTCCGCTCTTGATTGAGCGATTTCTCGAAAGAGGTCTGTCTCTCGAAGAGGCGGTTCGTGGCACCGCAAATCTCCTAAAAGGGGCTCATGCGATCGCCGTGATGGGGAACAGTGCCCCGAACACCCTAGTGGGCATCCGGATTGGACATGCCGGTGGGCTGGCTGTGGGCCATGGTGATGGCGAAAACTTTCTTGCCAGCGACCTATCTGCGATTGCAGCCGACATCGATCGGGTAACGTATCTCGCAGACGGGGAGATGGCGGTAGTGACGTCGGCTGGGGCAACCTATTCGGACCTTAACGGGCGGCGAATAAAAAAGCGCGCCATGGTGAGCCGACACGATCCGAGGACGGCGGCGAAGGGGCCTTACAAGCACTTTATGCTCAAAGAAATCATGGATCAGCCCGAGTGTTTGATGGGGGCGCTCCGAGGCCGTATCAACTTCGGTGACATGCGAGTGCAGATACCTGAATTCCCCTTTGATGAAAGTCGTGCTCGATCGATCGATAGGGTCCTCATACTCGGTATGGGGACTAGCTTTCATGCGGCTCAGGTGGGCCGTTTGATGATTGAGCAAATGTTGCGAATCCCGAGTGAAGCCGAGAACGCTAGCGAGTTTCGGTATCGTGAACCTGTGATCAGTCCCAACACGCTTGTTGTGACGATCACGCAGTCAGGTGAGACGGTCGACAGCCTAGTCGCGATGAACGAGGCGAAACTCCACGGCGCCCCCCAAATTGCGATTACTAACGTTGCCGAATCAGAGGCGGCAAGGCTGGCAGACTATGCATTGCTGCTGAACGCCGGTCCGGAGATTGCAGTTGCCTCCACTAAAACCTTCGTAGGCTCGATTATTTGTTTGTTTCTCCTCACGGTCCAGCTAGGTCAGCTTCGCGGGCACTTGGAGGAGGCGGCGATTAAAGATTCAATCGAGGCCCTGACGAGGTTGCCAGAGCAACTAGGGGAGGTTTTGGAGAGCGTCGATTTTGAGGGTCTGGCACGGAATTATGCGCACAAATCAAATTTCCTTTTGCTCGGTCGAGGACCGCTCTTTCCCATAGCCATGGAGGGTGCGCTGAAGCTCAAAGAGGTGAGCTATATTCACGCCGAAGGATACCAAGCGGGCGAGATGAAACATGGGCCAATCGCGCTCATCGACGACGCTATGCCGGTGGTGGCTTTAGCTTTAAGAAATCGACTCCAAGCAAAGATGCTAAGTAATATCGAAGAGGTTCGTGCTCGGGACGGGCGTGTGATTGTTGTTGCTACTGAGGGTGATGCGCATGTTGCGGAGAAGGCGGATGACGTGATCTTTGTACCCGATGCCCCGGAGTTACTGTCGCCGGTCTTGGCCGTCGCCCCGTTGCAACTCTTGGCATATCATATTGCCGTTCACCGGGGTTGTGATGTGGACCAGCCTCGGAACCTAGCTAAGACCGTCACCGTTGAATAACTCGTGGCAGGCGACTAACATACGCGGCGCGCTCGGAGCCCCGGTGAGGCGCCCCGAACCGCCCCGATATTCCGAGCATCGGGTGAAGTGGTTCCCAAGCCGGTTGGTCTAGGAGGTTTCATGGTTCAGGAGAATATCAAGAAATTCGGGATCTATCTTAATCCGAACGACAAGAAGGTCGTTCGCATTAACTCGCCTTACTGGTTCCCCCCCGAACCTGAGTGGGTGATGATCACCAACGAGGTGAATGCTACGTTGCTTAAGATCCGGGAGATGATCGGAGAGAAGAAGCTTGTAGATAAGCCCGACGAAGTAACGTGGGGATCGATCCCGCTTTTGGACTAGTGTCGAGTCATCGACCCTGTGGGCTGCAGCTCTAATTTAGGAGGCATATATGGGAGGGCTTACGCGCAAGGCGGCCATCGCCGGCGTTTACGAATATCCAAACCGTAACGACCCGACGGTATCAGAGAATGCCATCCAGGCCCTAAGCGCTAAGAAGGCGCTTGAGGATGCTGGCCTTGATATTAAGGACGTGGATGGACTCATGTCGCCCATGGGCATGGGCCTGCTCCAAGTGGCGGAGTACATGGGTCTGAATCCAGCCCTCGTTGACACGACGCAGGTTGGTGGATCCTCTTACCAGTTGCACGTAGCGCGGGCTACCGCCGCGATTGCAGCAGGGCAAGCGAACTGTATTGTGATCACCTATGGAAGCATTGCCCGGTCCAGCGCTCGAGCGATTGGCACTGGCGGTCGTAATATGGCGAAACCGAATGCGATCGAGAGCTTCGAAGTCCCTTACGGCGGGATACTAGCTGGCATGTACGCCATGGTAAAGAATCGACACATGTACGAGTTTGGCACCAAGGATGAGCAGTTCGCCAACATTTCGGTGATAACTCGGCGACACGCTGGCTTGAATCCCGAAGCCATGTTCCGCGACCCCATTACGATTGACGATGTCCTCAGTTCCCGAGTCATCGCTCATCCACTGCACCTCCTCGAGTGTTGTATCGTCAGCGATGGAGGCGGTGCTGTTGTTGTGGTGAGTCCCGAACTGGCGCGCTCCATCAAAAAGAAGCCCGTGTGGGTTCTTGGCGAAGGTGAAGGCTACGCACATCTTGCTAACGGGAAGCGGGACTGGGTGACGACCGGCGCGGCACAGTCAGGTAAGACTGCGTTCGCCCACGCTGGTATCACTCATAAGGATATAGATCACGCGATGATCTACGATTCATTCACTATTACAGTGCTGACGGCACTAGAAGACCTCGGCTTTTGTAAGAAAGGTGAGGGGGGAGCGTTCGTCGAGGGTAATCGCCTCGCTATTGATGGCGATTTGCCCATGAACACAGACGGTGGCGGGCTATCGTCGAACCATCCTGGTATGCGTGGCCTGTTTCTGATAGTCGAGGCGGTCAAACAGTTGAGACAGGATTACAAAGGCACGGAGCGTCAAGTTCCCGGTGACCCTAAGATCTCAATCGCTCACGGTACCGGCGGCATGTTGGGGTCTCGTCACGCCTCTGAGACCCTCCTTCTGGGAGTATAACGATGACCAATAGTGAATACTTAAAGCCTATTCCGACTTGGGACACAGACTCTAAAGCTTTTTGGGATGGGTGCAAGGAACACGAACTTCGCATCCCGAAATGCAATGACTGTGGCGAGAGTTTCTTCCCGCCCCAGAGCGTCTGCCCCAAATGCTGGCAGCGGAACGTTAGTTTTGAAAAAGTTCCTGGCACGGGCAAGATTTACACGTTTGCCGTGGTTAACCAGAATAAATCTAAGGCTTGGGCCGAAGACGTTCCATATGCCATTGCCTACGTCACGGTTGACGTGGCTGAAGTACAGGTGTTCTCGAATGTGGTAAATGTGGACGATCCCTTCAAACTCAAGATTGGGCAGAAGGTCAAAGTCGCGTTCCGCGATATCAACGACGAAGTGTCGTTGCCAATTTTCGAGCCGGCTTAGCTGAACAATAAACTATCTGAAAAGGGCCCCTAACCGGGGCCTTTTCTGTTCTGGCCTCGGTTGCTTGTCCTAACCGACAGCCGCGAGCCGTTCGAATCGTCCCTGGCTTCGGTAAGGGCCGACGATGGCAAGGTTCATTTTCTCTGGCGAAAAGATTTCCTTGCCGACTGCCTGGAGTTCCTCTGCGGAGAGGGCTTCGATGATCTGCTCGACCTCGTCGATGGTGCGGAGCTCACCAAGAAGTAATTTCTGCCCGCCGACCCAGGCGGCCATGCTTCGTGTGTCTTCGGTGCGAAGGAGAAGACGTCCCTTCACCATTTCCTTTGCCTTGCGGAGCTCAGTGGGAGGGATGATTGAGAGGATCCCTCGGACCTCTTCTAATATGGCCTTGATCGTCTTGTCTATCTGTTTGGGTTCGACGCCTGCGTAGACTGTTACTGCGCCGTCGTCGAGAAAGTGGGCTGCATAGCTATGTATGTCGTACGCGAGGCCCAGTTCTTCACGAACTCGTAGGAACAGGCGGCTACTCATGCCCTCGCCGAGGACGACATTTAATAGATCCAGGGCATAGCGGTCAGGGTTTGAACTACTGAGTCCTGGATATGAAATACAAAGGTGAGCTTGCTCTGTGCGCTGGGTCTTGAGGCCCACCCTGGGTGCTTGCTGTCCGTTGACCGAGGGGTACCAGGACCGCAGGGTCTTATGGCTCCATCCGCCAAGTTGGGTTTCGACCGCTTCCACAATACGGGCGTGCTCGATCTGACCAGCTACCGCGACGACACAGTTATTTGGCGCGTATTGATTGTCGACGTATCCCTTGATTAGCGGACGAGTGATGCTGCTCACGGACTCCCGCGTACCCCCGACGTCGCGGCCAAGGGCCTGACGGGGCCACATCGTCTCGTCGATCAATAACTCGACGAGCTGGGCTGGAGAGTCGTAGGTTGCAGCCAGTTCTTCGAGGATCACTTTGCGTTCTCGTTCGATCTCCTTGGTTTCGTAAAGAGAGTTAAGGAGCATATCCGAGAGCAGTTCTAGACTGGTTGCAAAATGGGGGGTGGCGACTTTCGCCCAATAGATGGTGGCTTCGCGGTCGGTGCTAGCGTTGATGTACCCGCCGATGCCCTCGATAGTTTCAGATATCTGTTTCCCTAGTGGTCGCTTCCTGGTCCCTTTAAACATCATGTGCTCGACGAAATGGGAGAGCCCAGCTTCCTTTTCAGATTCATACCGCGACCCGGTGCCGATGAAGAAGGCTGTGGTCACAGAGCGGACATGTGGCATGGGGACGGACACGATGCAAAGCCCGTTATCAAGAGTCGTGCTATGGAAGGCCTGCATCGGAATAGCTAGTCCGTAGCCCACTCAACGTTGCCGCAAAGGTCAGATGGGTGCGGTCGGGACTCGAACTCTAGAAAGAGCTTCTTTTCCCGGCCCATGATCGTGTCGGCACCATGGCCGGGGTGAATCGACACATCGTCGTCCAGGGTGAACAGCAGGTTCTTCAACCCAGAGATGAGTTGTTTGAAGTTGGCTGGCGAGGAAGTGCGGCCGGGTCCGTTGGGGAAGAGGACGTCTCCTGAGAACAGGTGATCTTTCCAGATCAGCGAAGTTCCGCCGGTGGTGTGTCCAGGAACATGGACGGTTCGTAAGGTGGTTTTTCCAAACGTCAACTCACCGTTGTGGTCGAAGAGGTGCTCTGGCTCGATGGGGAGTATTCTGGCTTCGCTTTGGTGCACCCAGACAGGAGCGCCAGTCGCCTCTTTTATCTCGCGGTGGCCCACGATGTGGTCGCCATGGCAATGCGTGATCAGGATCATCTTGACACTTGTCCCCGACGCCTCGGCGAGGATCTTTTCGGGCTCGGCCGGAGTGTCAATGATTACACTGTCGTTTGTTGATGGGTCTACAAGGATGTAAGAGTTGTTGTCGAAATCCCCGGTGGTAACCTTACGGATTTCGAGGCCTTCTCGATGAATTACAGGCATTGGGTGACCAAACTACTAGGCTTGCTGGCAAGAATAGCAAAAGGACCGCTTCGCAGCAAAGAAGAAGACTTAATAGTACAGTCGTGGCATCGACACTTTTGGGGCACTGTCTCTAGAATGAGTTCTTGTTAACCGATGACGCACTTCACGAGGCGCAGTGAATAAGCAGGCTGTGATATTCGATATGGACGGTGTAATCACCGACAGCGAACCTCTCTATAGCGAGGCTGTTAACCTCGTTCTAGCTAAAGCCGGAGCGTCGCTTACAGATGAAGACCACCGGGCCATCATGGGCAGCAGTATTGATTTCACTTGGCAATACGTGATCGACCGGTTCGGACTAGAGGGAACACTCGAAGACTGGAAACCTTCTTATGACCATGCTGTCGTCGAACTACTGAGCTCGAATGTTATTGCTAGTGACGGTCTTGGTTGGCTGCTCAACGCCCTCAAGAGTCTTGGTATAAGGATCGGCCTTGCTACGTCTTCACAGAGAAATTGGGTTGAAGCGGTTCTCTCAAGGCTCGCTGTAACAGATGCCTTCGATGCGATCGCCACGACGGAGATGGTGGAACAGGCAAAGCCGGCCCCGGATGTCTATTTGCTTGCGGCAACTAAGCTGGGGATTGGACCTGAACGCTGCATCGCCATTGAGGATACGCCCAGGGGTATAGCATCTGCGAAATCGGCAGGTATGTTTGTTATCGCGGTTCGGACGGGATCAACTGCTCAGATGGACGTCTCGGCTGCGGATCAGGTAATTGATAATTTGGGTCACTTTGAGATGGACTGGCTGAGCGGGTAAGTATGCGAGTGAGAGTTGTTTTTCGAGCTGGCGCTTGTGCAAATTCCAGAGGGGCCAAGTGGTATAATCGCCGCCTGTCTACTCCTGTCCCCGACGGCGAGAATGAGTTCTGCTAGCAAAGGAAAGTACCTATGAGCTGGCTAAAGACCTTTAGCCTTTTGATCATCCTTAGCGCTTTGTTGGTGGGAATTGGGGCAGCCCTCTTTGGCCCCGGGGGAGCCATAGTCTTCTTCGTGATGGCCGCTGTCATGAATCTTGTCAGCTACTGGTTCAGTGGGAACATTGCGCTTCGGATGGCCCACGCGAAAGAGGTGACCGAGAAGGAGGAGCCCCGGTTGCACTTTATGGTTTCAGAGGTCGCGCGTTTGGCGAACATGCCGATGCCCCGGGTTTTCCTGATCGACAATGATTCGCCCAATGCCTTTGCCACCGGCCGGAGCCCGAAGAAGGCAGTTGTGGCGGTGACAACTGGGATTCGCAGGCTCCTTAACGAAGAAGAGTTGCGTGGCGTGATTGCCCACGAGGTAGCGCACATAAAGAATCGCGATATGCTGATTATGACGATGGTAGCCATCATGGCAGGGGCCATCTCAATGATGGCGTGGATGGCTCAGTTCGGACTGATTTTCGGTGGAATGCGAGGTCGTGGGGGAGGAGGGAACGTAGTTGGTCTGGTAACTATGTTGCTTCTCATCATACTCGTCCCGTTGGCCGCAGCCGTCATCCGATTTGCGATCTCCCGCACGCGTGAGTTCGCGGCCGATGACACAGGTGCTCGCATCATTAGCAACCCTTTGCCGCTCGCGAACGCGCTCGAGAAGCTTGAGCAAGGTGTTCGTATGAAGGCTATGCCGGCGACTAAGGCGAATGAGGCCATGGCGCATATGTATATTGTTAATCCGCTAGGTGCTCAGAGGCAGCACGCGAGCGAGGTTGACGGCAAGTTCGTGGGGATGTTCTCTACGCACCCCAAGATTGAGGATCGAGTACGAAAGCTCCGCGAGATGGTGATGTACTAATCGGCTTAGAATTAAAGAAAAGGCCCCTCTGCGGAGGGGCCTTTTCTTTATAACGTGACCGGTGGCTCTTGGAGTTGGATGCATATAAGGACAAGCCTGTAAAAACAGAAAGGGGGCGGTATATGCCCATAATTCGGGTTGAGATGTGGACAGGACGGAGCAAGGAGCAAAAGGCCGAGCTGGCGAAAGCGTTGACCGACGCTATTGTTAGAGTCGCCAACACCTCTGCTGACCATACCATTGTGGTGTTTGATGATATCGATAAGGAGAACTGGGCGGAAGGTGGCAAATTGGCTTCCGATTAGTAGTTCCGGTTTTGTTGAGAGCACATTTGAGATAAGGGTTTCCGGTACGTTGCCAGTAAAAGAGTGTCTCCCTATACTTGGCTTTGCAGAGACGCTGAGCGACTAGATAAGCGGGGGGTCTGTCGGAGTGCTTGCTTGCTGAGCTTACTAGCGACGAATAGCGTTGCATTGGGTCTACATCTTGTTTGACATCGTCAGGAAAGCGCGCCTTGACCGGCCGAAAGCCCTATGATAACCTCGCCGGGCTCAACTGAGGGGTATACCAGGGCCGCTAGCTCAATTGGTAGAGCAACTGACTCTTAATCAGTAGGTTACAGGTTCGAGTCCTGTGCGGCTCACCATCGCGGCACGGGTCTTATAGGTTTAAACGGTGTAACGTGATGGGGAAGTGTCGGAACTGGTAGACGAGCATGATTTAGGAGCATGGGCCGAGAGGCGTAGGAGTTCGAGTCTCCTCTTCCCCACTTCCCCATGATTGAAGTAATGACGAGGGTTTTAAAGACTTAGGATTAGGTGAAGCGGCCAAGTTTGGACGGCCGCTCGAAGCTTATAGGACTAGGCTAGGAGGTCGGTAGTGGCCGAGAATGGGAAAGCAACCAGCTCCGACGGTCTGCTTCTGGACGTCCAGGACCTAAGAACTTACTTTTATACCCAATCGGGCGTTGTCAAAGCAGTTGATGGCGTCAGCTGGAATATAAAAGAAGGCGAGACTCTTGCCTTGGTTGGCGAGAGTGGGTCGGGGAAGAGCGTTAGTGCGCTTTCCGTGATGCGCCTGATTCCGGACCCACCGGGTAAGATCGTTAGCGGGAAGATCTTGTTCCAGGGCAAGGATCTGGTGCAGATGCCGGCGGAACAGATCCGTGACATTCGGGGAAACAATATCTCGATGGTCTTTCAGGAACCTATGACGTCGCTCAATCCTGTCCTGACCATTAGCCGCCAGTTAACGGAGACGCTCGAACTGCACCTGGGGCTCGACAAAAAGGCTGCCAAGGATCGCGCAATCGAGCTTCTTCAGATCGTGGGAATCCCTGACGCAGGTTCCCGGGTCGATGACTATCACCATCAGTTCAGCGGCGGCATGCGTCAACGTGTCATGATTGCTATGGCACTCTCCTGTGACCCGAAACTAATCATTGCTGACGAGCCGACGACGGCTCTTGATGTGACTATTCAGGCTCAGGTGCTAGAAGTTATCAACGAGTTGGCCGAGAGGTTCAACACGTCGATCATGATAATCACTCACAATCTTGGCGTGGTTGCTCGCCATGCCGATCGCGTAAACGTCATGTACGCTGGCCATATCGTAGAGACGTCTACCGCCAAAAACGTCTACGGTGACCCCAGGCATCCGTACAGTTTGGGGCTACTCCAGTCAGTCCCACGTCTGGACGAATCCAAGAGGCAAAAGCTCGTGCCGATCGAAGGGCAGCCACCAGACCTTTCAAACCTTGGGTTAGGTTGCCCATTCGCTGACCGTTGCACATATGCCTTCGATCGCTGCCGGGAAGAGAATCCGCCATTATTCCCGGTTGCGGACAACCACTTTGCGGCGTGCTGGTACGATGTTAAGGAAGGAAAGCCGAGGGCAGTATGACCCCGAAAGCTACTGTGAAAGAAGAAGCAGGCTCGGTTCAAAATGGCAATCAGGCGGCCGTGCCCGACGAAGCTCTGCTTGAGGTTCGTAACCTCAAGATGTACTTCCCTGTAACCCAAGGAATCGTCTTCCAGAAAAAGATCGCTGACATCAAGGCCGTGGACGGGGTCAGCTTCCATATCAATCGTGGGGAAACTCTAGGGCTTGTGGGAGAAAGTGGCTGTGGCAAGACAACTACGGGCCGAGCTATTCTCCAGTTGTATGAACCGACGGACGGTTCTGTTGTGTTTGAGGGCCGGGATCTGACCAGTATGCGGGCGTCTGAGATGCGGTCGATGCGCCAACGGATGCAGATTATCTTCCAGGATCCTTACGGGTCTCTGAACCCCCGTATGACTGCGGGCGGCATTATCGGGGAACCACTTGTAATCCACAATCTGGCTTCCACTAAAGAAGAGAGAACTGCCAGGGTTGAGGAACTGCTCACCACAGTGGGTCTCAATCCGCATATGAAGGATCGTTATCCCCATGAGTTTTCCGGGGGTCAACGCCAGAGGATTGGGGTAGCACGGGCGCTCGCGGTTCAACCAGACCTCATCGTTTGTGATGAGCCCGTGTCTGCGTTAGATGTGTCAATCCAGGCCCAGATCATTAACCTTCTTGAAGAGCTACAGGAAGAGTTCGGGCTCACCTTCCTTTTCATTGCACACGACCTGGCTGTCGTTCGTCATATAAGTGATAGGATCGCTGTGATGTACCTGGGCAAGATTATGGAGCTCGCTGATCGGAACGAGCTCTACGAGAATCCTTTGCACCCCTACACGAAGGCGCTACTCTCGGCCGTGCCCGTTCCAGACCCAGTAGTCGAGGCAAAGCGTGAGCGAATCGTTCTTGAAGGTGATGTGCCAAGCCCACTGAACCCACCGTCAGGTTGCGTGTTTCATACCCGGTGTCCCATAGCGGTCGACGTTTGCAAAGAGGAGATCCCGGAATGGCGAGAAGTGGGTAAGCAGCACTTCGTGGCTTGTCACCGCGTGTAGTCACAGACTTACGGTCGAAAAAGTAGAGGGCGCCAAGCGGCGCCCTCTTTTTTTATATTACTTACTGCCAGAAGACGTAGTGACCATGCGATAATTGAATCGATGGACCAGAACCACACCCGAAATTTTTGCATCATCGCCCACATCGATCACGGAATATCGACTTTGGCCGATCGTCTGCTTGAAGTGACCCAGACGGTTTCTTCGAGAGACATGGCTGCCCAGTTTCTGGATTCGATGGATTTAGAGCGTGAGCGTGGGATTACGATCAAGGCCTCGCCCATTCAGATGATATATCGAATGGAGGATGGTGAAACCTACGAGTTGAACCTTCTCGATACGCCTGGTCACGTTGAGTTCTCTTATGAGGTCTCTCGAAGTGTCGCTGCTTGCGAAGGGGCCTTGCTCGTGGTTGATGCGAGTCAAGGCATACAAGCACAGACCTTGGCTAATGTCTATTTAGCGATGGAGCACGATCTGTACCTGATACCTGTTTTGAACAAGATAGACCTTCCTGGCGCAGAACCGGAACGAGTAGCCCAAGAACTCGTCGATGCGCTTGGCTTCTCACCATCGGATATCTTCTATATTTCTGCGAAGGAAGGCTCGGGGGTTGAGGAGTTGCTTGAAGCCATCGTAACGCTTGTGCCACCTCCCAATGGGAGCCCTGACGCGCCTACACGTGCTCTCATTTTCGATTCGAAGTACGACTCGTACAAGGGGGTGATAGCATCGGTGCGTGTGATGGACGGGAGTATAAGCACTGAAGGGAAACTAAAGCTGCTTGCTACTGGCAAGGAGGTAGAGCCTCTTGAAGTGGGCGTCTTCAAGCCGGATTATTCTCCCGTCCAGGTCCTAAGAACAGGTCAGGTTGGGTACATCGCAACGGGGCTGAAGAAGGTTCAGGACAGTAGAGTTGGGGATACAGTTACCGGTGCCACTCGTTCCGCGGTAGAGGCTCTTCCTGGCTACAGAGAGTTGAAGCCCATGGTGTTTGCGGGGCTGTTTCCCGCTGATGGGCAAGACTACATTCCGTTGAGAGAAGCTCTTGAGAGACTCAAGCTCAACGATGCGGGTCTCGTATATGAGATGGAAAATAGCGGTGCGCTGGGCTTCGGCTTTCGGTGTGGATTCCTTGGCCTGCTCCACATGGAGATTGTGCAGGACCGCCTCGAGCGCGAGTATGGTTTGGAGCTTCTAGCCACAGCACCCAGTGTCGCCTTCGAAATCTTAACCAATCAGGGTGAGGTGGTAATCGTCGGAAATCCGTCCGAACTGCCCCCGGCTAATTTGTACGAAGAGATTCGAGAACCTTGGTTGGAAGTCACGATTGTTGTCCCTGCAAGATTTGTGGGCGCAATTATGGATCTGGTCACTTCCCGGCGTGGCAGCTACAAGAGTATGGAGTACCTTGATGCCAAACGTACTCTAGAGTCGCGAGAAGGGGAACCTTCTAAAGATCCCCGGGTGCTGCTTACGTATGAACTGCCCTTGGCCGAAGTACTCGTCGACTTTTACGATCAGTTGAAGTCTCGCACGCAGGGTTACGCGACCATGGATTACGAATTTCTTCAGTACCGCGCTGGAGATCTGGCTAAGGTCAACATTTTGGTCAATGAGAAGCCCGTTGATGCCCTCTCGCTCATCGTTCACCGTGACAATGCATATAGGCAAGGCCGCGCTTTAGTAGAGAGACTTCGAGAGTTGATACCAAGGCAGATGTTTGAGGTGCCACTTCAGGCTGCCATTGGGAATAAGGTGATCGCCCGCGAGACTATTCGTGCCATGCGTAAAAATGTTCTGGCTAAATGCTATGGGGGCGACGTTACCCGTAAGATGAAACTTCTGAAGCAGCAAGCGGAAGGCAAGAAAAGAATGAAGCGCGTAGGCAATGTGGACATACCACAAGAAGCATTCCTTGCTCTCTTGAAGTTAGACGATAAGTAATGCAGGAGCTGTGGTTAAGGCTTATCAGAGCGACGATGGAGATGATTGTCGCGGAGGGATGTCGCCAGTCTGCCACGACCGCGGGCTCTTGATGCGTTAACTAAGGCCACTCAGTCATGGCGGAGCACCTCTAGGGGTTCCACCCGGGCTGCATACCACGCGGGGTATAAGCCAAAAACGAATCCTATCCCTATGGCTACCAGCAGGGAGATTAGCATTGTTGGGACCGACACTAAGGTCCTGACCTGCTCTCCGCCAAAGCTAAGTTGCTCCAGCAGGTTGTTAGCCACGAGCCCTGCCCCAAGCCCTATCAAGCCTCCAAGGCTACTAAGAAGCAGAGCCTCGGCGAGGAATTGATTTAGTATGTCTCTCGGCTTGGCTCCCACTGCCTTCCGTAAGCCGATTTCCCGAAGACGCTCTTTAACCGATCCGAGAATTGTGGTCGTGAGCCCTATCCCACCTACGAAGAGTGCGATCCCGGCCATGATGGCCAACAAGATCGCAATGAGGTCACTGAACTCTGTTTGCTCCTCGATGAGGTCGTTTTGGCTAATGAAGATGAAGTTGTCATCGCTGAGCGGGCCGTGACGTCCTAAAAGTACTCGTCTGATCTGGTGCTTGGCCTCGTCGACTGTGTTTGCTGAATAGGCCTGCACGTTGATGGATTGAACGGGCTGTCGGGGATGGGCCGCATTCTGGGGGATCAGCCGGGCTTGGATAGTCGTTATCGGGGCCACAACGATGTCGTTTTGGATGTCTCTGCGGTTCTCGTCGTTCTGGCCAAGGAGTCCTACAACCTGGAAAGGACGTTCGTTCAAGAAGACTGTTTCCCCTATTGGAGATATGCCACCGAAGAGGTCAACACTGAGCGAACTTCCGAGGACCACGACAGGCGCCTCCGTCTGGAGGTCCTTGGATGAAAGGAACTGGCCTTCGACCAAGCCAATATGGCGAACCGAATGGTATGAAGGTGTCGTTCCGAGGATAGTGCTGGCAATAGTTTGTTTGCGGGCTCGAATCTCAACAGGGTGCCTGATCTCGGGTGCGACTCCAATGATGTTTGGGCCCGCGCCCGATGCGATTGCGTCGGCATCTCCAAGTGTTAGGCTCTCGTTAGGGGCGAGTGTTCCAGTCTCCAGCGGTCGAACGAAAATAAGGTTCCGTCCGAGCTCGTCGAGCTGCTCTTGGATTGTCTCTCGGCTTCCGTTGCCGATGGACATGACGGACACAATAGCTCCGACGCCGACGATAATCCCGAAGGTGTTCAGAACTGAGCGGAGCTTGTTAACCCATATGGCTCTTGTCGCTACTCGCACAATGCGGGTGGGTCTCACTGGATGCCCTCTTCGCCGTACTCAAGCCGGTTAATCTGGACGCCACCGGACACGGTTCCGTCATGCATAGATACTGTGCGGTCCATGGCCTCAGTTACCGTGTGATTGTGGGTCGCGACAACGATCGTTATACCCTCCCTCGTGTTTAGGTTGCGGAAAAGTTTGAGTACGTCACTTCCAGCCTGGGAGTTGATATTTCCCGTGGGTTCGTCTGCCAATATTAAATTGGGTGAATTGACTAGCGCTCTGGCGATCGCCACGCGTTGCTGTTCACCTCCAGTTAACGCGTCTGGATCAAGGCGCGCTCGATGCGCTAGCCCCACCCGCTCCAAGGCCTCCATTGCTCGTGCCTCGGGGTGTTTGGCACGGGTATAGGTCAACGGAAGCGTGACGTTTTCTAAAACTGTTAGGTTGGTAAGCAGATTAAACGATTGGAAAACGAACCCGATCTCACGTTGACGAAGTTCCGCGAGGCTGTTGCCGCTTAGGACACCCACGTTGAGCCCGCGAAGCTGGTAAAACCCCATGCTTGGTTGATCGAGGCATCCCAGTATATTTAGTAGAGAGGTCTTTCCTGAACCGGAGGGTCCCTCTATCGCCACCATCTCGCCCTTACCTATATCGAGATTTATGGTGCGTAAGGCC
Organism: uncultured Dehalococcoidia bacterium; assembly: GCA_964619905.1. Taxonomy (GTDB): domain Bacteria; phylum Chloroflexota; class Dehalococcoidia; order SHYB01; family SHYB01; genus DAOUKH01. Next base: position 440 of record CAZUGG010000112.1, on the reverse strand, counting down.
TCGACCCTGACGTTGCCCATCTCGAACGTTCGTTTGACGTTACGAAGCCGAAGATGGGGAACCAAGTCACTATCCACGAGATGCTGCTCCAAGGGCCGCCAACGCCACATCCTTCTTATGCTTTCGTCTTTGCCTCCGGGCGCTTCACCAAGGGCTTGACCTAGATAGATGTGATGCGACCTTTGTTGTAGATATTTTCAGTTAAAGCGACGCATAGCTTTTGATACGGTGGTGTGGTCTTATTCCGATATGGTCGGCTCTGCTCCTACAAGTTTTGCGGCATCGGGTACCAGAATGGTTTCCCCCTCAGCTATACCGGAAGTGACGACTACTTTTATTCAGTCTGTAATTCCTAGTTCGACGGGTCTGAACTCGGTCGAACGATCCTCTAGAATTACCTGAACTGTCCTACCGTTCGTCGTTAATTGCACTGCTTCTAT
>CAZUGG010000111.1:0-26891 GCA_964619905.1 uncultured Dehalococcoidia bacterium | reverse complement strand
CCCCGGGGTAACGATTGGTCAGCTCGCTGTTTACGCGCCGCTCACATGGAGTCGCTGGGTGCCGTTCCAGGCGCTTATGAGAATGCTGCTCGTTGGCAACAAGGAGCGTATCAACGCGGATCAAGCGAAGGAGTTAGGGATGGTCACAGAGGTCCTGCCTCCAGAGGACCTAATGACAAAAGCGCATGAGCTTGCCGATATGATTGCTTACAATTCTCCTCGTGCAGTTAGGGATGTAAAGCGAATCATGTGGGACTCGCTTGATCATGGCCTCGAAGATGCTTTTGCCGGCGCTCGTGAGATCATGGATGCTTTCTCAGGGCACCCGGACTCGCTGGAGGGGTCTCGGGCCCTTGTTGAGAAAAGGAATCCAAGGTGGGCGCCGCTCGACTAGGCGTTTATCTTCGTTGAGGAACAATATTTGTTGGGGCAGATGATGATAGATAGAGACGAAAGATCGAATAGGGGGTACCGATGGGTATATTAGATGGCAAAGCAGCAGTGGTCACCGGGGCTGGGCGAGGCATCGGCGCGGGTCATGCCAAGTGGCTGGCTAAGGAGGGTGCTGCGGTCGTTGTCAATGACGTGGATTTGGAAGAGGCTCAGAAGACAGTCGGCATTATTAACAAAGAGATTGGTAAAGCAGTCGCTAATAATGACCCAATCGATACCACTGAGGGCGCAAAGAAGATTGTTGATCAGTGCGTCTCCGAGTTCGGGAAAATCGACGCCATGGTTGCCAACGCTGGGATTCTGCGCGATAGGACATTCCTCAACATGTCGGATCAGGAAATGCGCGACGTCTTCGATGTCCACGTGCTGGGAACTTTCCACACATGTCAGGCGGCGGCACGACAGATGCGTGAGCAGGGCAACGGCGGGGTCCTGATTACGACAACATCAGGAGCCCATCACGGAAACTTTGGGCAGACAAATTACAGTGGTGCCAAGGGCTGGATCGCCTCTATGACTTACACCATGGCCATGGAGCTAGCACGTTACGGCATTCGTGCAATAGCGGTGTCTCCGTCCGGGAGCACCCGCATGTCTGCTACGGCGTTAGCGCCTGGAGGTTCGCCTGCTGAGGGGGCGAATTTCACTGACCCAGAGCTTAACGGTATGCAGGTGGCTTGGCTGTGTAGCGACGAGGCTAACTGGATTACGGGGCAGGTCTTTGGGACGGGCAGTGACCGCTTCTTCATCATGCAGCAGCCGATGTATACGTATGGCGTGGTAAAACCAGGTGGTGTGCAGGTTGCGGACCTCCAGCAACATGCCGAACGTTTCTTCAAGGGTAAGTTGGAGAACTTTGGTCTTCCGAAGCAGCCCTATCCTTACTACGACGGTGTTAAGGTCCAGCCCCCTAGGAAATAGGCAAAGATAACGAACATAGGATCGAGTAGGGGCGAGAGCGGATTCCCGGTCCTGCAACGAAGGTTACGGTAGAATCCTGCACATCTGGCCCAGCCAGATGTGCAGGGTCTTTTCGGAGTATTTAATGAACTTCCTCTGGGAACAAGATTTGGTCGACTTTCGTCACGAGGTGCGTGACTTCATCAAACAGAACTGGACTGGCGACAATGGTCGTGGTGAGGGTGGCAGCCTCTGGGCGAGCCCCAAGCATCGCGAGTTCATAAGAAAGATGGCCACGCGGGGTTGGATTGGCATCGCTTGGCCCCCTGAGTATGGAGGAGCGGGCAAGCCGCAGATCTACCAATGGATCCTCATGGAGGAACTGTCCCACGCGGGTGCTCCACATACCGGCTCGGGAGTTGGCACTATCGGCCAGACCCTCATGCGGCATGGTACCGATGAACAGAAGCAGGACTTCCTTCCTAAGATCGTGGCCGGGGAAGTTGACTTCGCGCTAGGTTACTCAGAACCTAATGCTGGCACGGACCTGGCGAGCTTAGAGGTCCGAGCCGATCGTGACGGCGACGACTATGTCATCAATGGTACGAAAATCTGGATCAGCGCTGCCCGCTATGCTGACTACATATGGCTGGCAACCCGGACTGATCAGAATGCTCCGAAGCACAAAGGCATTAGCGTATTCTTGGTCCCTTTGAAACGGCCTGATATCCAGATCACCCCTATTCCAAAATTGGCCGACATTGAGAACAACATGGTCTATTTCGACAACGTGCGTGTGCCTCGTACAGCGCTGGTTGGCGAGGAGAACAGGGGTTGGTACTACTTGGCCGAGGCTCTTGATTACGAGCGCATTCACCTGTTCCCATTCGGTCCTGTTCAGAAAGGCCTTGACACACTTCTTGAAGCGACGAGAAAAGCACCGGAAGCACTCAAAAGATCTCCCTATTGGAAAGTCCTACGTCACAGAGTCGCTCAGATGGCTATTGAGTTGTCGGTTCTCTACAAGCACACTTTGCGGGTTCTAGACATCGAAACGCGGGATCTGGTGGCCAATGTGGAAGCTTCTGAAAATAAGCTCTTCGGCACCGAGCTTCAGAGAAAGATGGCGGTAACAGCTTCTGAGGTCCTGAACCTCTATAGCCAAGTCCGGAACGATCCCAAACACGATGGCGTAACAGCCGATGTATCCAAGAGCTACGAAGGTACCTTGATCTCGTTGGTTGCTGGCGGGAGTAACGAGATCAACAGATCTGTGATCGCCACTAGGGGCCTGGGGCTGCCTCGGTAGGTCAACTACAGGCCTGGCTAGATCTGGTTGGGTGAGCCAGCCTTTGTGGGACATGTGAGAAAGAGGCTGACATGGCAGTTGACCTGATCTTGAAGAATGGGCTGATCGCTGATGGTACTGGGTTAGACGCTTTCAGAGGCGACGTCGCCGTCGCTCATGGCCGCATCGTTGGGGTAGGCAGAGTTAACGAGATCGCGGCGAGGGTCTTGGATGTAGAGGGCCTTGTGGTCGCGCCTGGATTCTGGGATGTTCACACTCACTACGATGCCCAGCTTCTCTGGGATCCGATCGCCACGTCGTCGTGTTGGCACGGCGCGACGACTGTTGTCATGGGTAACTGTGGCTTCAGTATCGCACCCTGCAAACCAGAGGATCAGCCCTGGATGATTAAAACTCTCGCTCGGGTGGAAGGTATGAACCGAGAGGTATTGGAACGGACCCTCCCGTGGCCGTTTGAGAGCTTTGGAGATTATCTGGGTGCACTGGATGGTGTCATCGGCGTGAATGCCATTGCCCAGGTCGGACACACTGCGGTTCGGCGGTACGTGATGGGTGCGAATAGCTCGGAGCGAGAGGCGACTGATGAAGAGATCGTTCGCATGAAACAGGTCGTTGCTGAGTCCTTGAAGGCTGGGGGCATGGGTTTCACGACATCCCGAGTCGCGACGCACTGGGACGGAGACGGACTACCTGTTCCCAGCCGACTTGCTACCATCGAGGAGTATTACGCCTTGGTCGAGGAGCTTCAGGCAATTAATGTCGGCTTCATAGAGCTTGCGGCAGGCCCTGAGTTTAGCCGGTACACCGAAGAAGGCATGGAGCGGCTAGTGGAATTGACTCGACGGAGCGGCCGGCCTGTTTGTTGGAACACTATCTCTCAGTCCGTCACTGAGCCGGAGGCCTGGAAGGATCATCTTCGCCTCCTCGGCGAGATGCGGAAAGAGGGCGTGCCATTTTTCGCCCTGGGTCACACCCAGCCTGATGACTTTGAGTTCACGTTTGAGTTTACCAACGTCTTTGATCGTTGGCCGACATGGCAGCAGATGCTTATCGCTCCGAAAGAAGTGAAGACGGCGAAAATGCGCGATCCTGCGGTGCGTGATGTTCTCCGTGAAGAAATGAAGGAAGATCCGTTTCGAGGGCTCCCCATGAATTGGGAGATCACCATGTTGGTGAAGTCGACAACTGGTTTGTACGCTAAGTTCGAGGGAATGCTTGTCAGCGAGATTGCTTCTCAGATGAGTAAGGATTCCTTAGACGCGGCTTTCGATATCGCTTTGGACGAAGACCTGACCACGCAATTCAGGCAGCTTGATACGCGTAACAAGGATCCCGATGTGATGATGAAGATTCTTAATGCCGAACATGTTGGTGCAGGCTTCTCCGACGCGGGCGCGCATCTCATTACTGAGGTCAACACAGGGTTTTCGACCAGGCTTCTAGGTCATTGGGTTCGAGACAAGAAGCAGATGCGTCTGGAGGATGCCGTGCGGCGGCTGTCATCGGTGCAAGCTGAGGAGAGTGGCGTCACAGATAGAGGTAAGGTGTTAGATGGTTACGTGGCTGATCTGACGCTCTTTGATCCACAGACGGTAGGCCCCTCCGAACGGGCCTTTGCGAATGCTCTTCCAGGAGGGGCAAGGCGTCTTGTTCAGTACTCGAAAGGAATCGAGTACACGTTGGTTAATGGTGTGGTCACGATGGCCCATGGCAGACACACGGGCGCTACAGCGGGTCGTGTTATTCGTAGCCAGGATTACGCGGCTTAGGTGATGTGGGTATGGACGACGTTAAAGCAAGCCAGATCTTCAATTAGAGCCACCGTATGGAATTCGACGTTTCACGCAAATTGAAGGACTCCGTCGGTGACATGATTGGGGTCGAGCTGGTCTCAGCTACGGATGGACGCAGTGTGGTTAGGCTCGATATCGACGAGCGGCATCTAAACCCCTTCGGGTTTGTCAACGGTACCATCGGCTTTGCCCTGTGCGACATCGCCATGGGTTCAGCGGTTGCGACGGAGATGCTGAAGAGAAAGGCTTCATCGGCTACTGTTGAGATCAAGGTCAACTACTTGAAGTCCGCACGCAGGGGAACCCTGGAGTGTGAGTCGCGGGCGATCCACATTGGTCGGCGGCTTGCGACTATGGAAGCAGAGGTTCGCTGTGGTGGAGACGTAATTATCAAGGCTACTGGAACTTTTGCGCTACTCGATTTGACGGATGAAGTGAGGGAACAGATTGACCGGACACGAGAAGGCCGATAGGACCTGCGCCTGTTGGCCAGAGTGAAGATAGGCTTGTGTTCGGCGATTCGAGTTAGGAGATGGCCGCTTAGTCCGATGCGGACTTGTGCCATTAAGAGCAGATCCCAAAGAAGTTGAAGTGGTACCAGTCGGGACCGCATCGATCTTTAAGACTTACAGGGTTGGCTTCAACGGGGCTGCGCTTTTTCACACTGACTCTATGCGTCGGCCTAATCGAGACGCCGCTGTTAGAATTAATTCAAGTGGTTCAAGCAAATCCTTGTACTGAGAACGGCCCATGACTCTTCCCAGGACGACCGACGAGATTCGCCAAGCCTACCTTGATTTCTTCAAGGGTCGTGGGCATCTTGTGGTGCCTTCGTCATCACTGATTCCGACAGGGGACCCCACGCTGCTCCTGACCAGCGCGGGCATGGTGCAGTTCAAGTCCTATTTCTCGGGTGACCTCGAGCCGCCAAGCGAGCGCCTCGCTTCGGTGCAAAAGTGCTTCCGAACCACTGACATCGATAACGTGGGAGATACCAAACATCTGACCTTCTTTGAGATGTTGGGTAACTTCAGCATCGGTGACTACTTCAAAAAGGAAGCGATTGAATGGGGCTGGGAGTTTGTTACCAAGGTGCTTCAGCTTCCTGAAGACCGACTATGGGTAAGCATTTATCTCGACGATGACGAGGCGGATGGCTACTGGCGCGAAATAGGAGTGCCGGCCGAGCGGATCGTTCGTTATGGCGATGAGGAGAACTTCTGGGGACCTGCGGGGGAAGAAGGACCTTGTGGGCCTTCGAGTGAGATCCATTATGACTTTGGGGAAGAGTACGGTACTGATCTGACACCGGCGGACAGCGGCGAGCGCTTTGTCGAGATATGGAACCTCGTGTTCACTCAGTTCTATCAGCATCGTGATGGGACTCGTACAAATTTGCCAGCACCTAACATTGACACTGGCATGGGCCTGGAACGTACTGCAATGATCATGCAGAAGTGTCATTCTGCCTACGAGAGCGATGCGTTTGACTATCTAATTGATGGGGCAGCTAACCTTGCAGGGAATCCCTACGGTCAAAACGAAGAAAGCGACTATGCACTGCGTGTCCTTGCTGAACACGCACGGAGTGTCACCTTCCTTATCGCCGACGGTGTTCTGCCGTCCAATGATGGGCGTGGATACGTCCTGAGACGTGTACTGCGGCGGGCTGTCCGATTCGCGCGAAAGGCTGGGATCGAGGGGCCGTTTCTTGGAGAACTATCGCAACTTGTCGTTGGCAAGCTGTCTCATCAATACCCTGAGCTCGATAAACAGCGAGAACTTATCCGTGAAGTTATCCGAGGTGAAGAAGAACGCTTCGACGAGACATTGCAACAGGGGCTGGCGATGCTCCGATCAATCCCCCGTGCCGTGGAAGCAGTCGACAAGGCGCTCTCGGGGGTGGAAGGAAGGCGGGAGGCACTTGCCAAGGACCGCGAGGCTGTCACTGCGGTGCTTGAGATCCTAGCAATGTTGCATCAAGCGCCGCCAAAGTCGACTAAAGAAGCCAATGACGGTTGGCCCTTTGTCGCCCCCAGGCTTCGCTTCTTATCTGATCGTGCGGAGAACATCAAACGGCGTTGGGATGCTGGAGCTTTGGAGCCGGATCATGCCGCTCGTGAAATCGCGGGGGTGATCCGGGGCGCCCGTGAAGCCATTGGGGTTCTAAAAGTCCAGGTGTCAGGGGAGGCAGCGTTCAGGCTATATGACACCTTTGGCTTTCCTCTTGATATCACCATTGATGTCGCACGCGAGCATGGAATGACTGTCGATCTAGAAGGCTTCGACCAAGAGCTGGTGGCTCAGCGCGAACGCGGGCGTGCCGCGGCCAAGTTCGGCCTTGGCGATCTGCCGACAGTTGATGTCTATCGGCAGCTTGACCTTGGTGCAGTTAGCTTTACCGGTTATGAATCAACGAGCCAGCAGACCGACGTAATTGGGCTATTAGTCGATGGAGTGTCTGGAGACCGGGCTTCTCGCGGAGACGTTGTTGAGATTTTTCTTCGTGAAACGCCTTTCTACGCGGAGGCAGGTGGCCAACTGGGCGATGCCGGGATTATCGATTCTGGGCGTGGAAGGATCTTCGTCAGCGATACTCGATCCCCTATAACGGGAATCATTGCCCGTTCGGGAGAGGTTGTTGATGGCGACATTACCGTTGGTGACAAAGTGACCGCGCAAGTCGACGATGTGCGTCGGGCGGATATTATCCGAAATCATACGGGGACGCATTTGTTGCATGCCGCGCTGCGCCGTGTGCTTGGTTCGCACGTGCGTCAGGCGGGATCATTGGTAGCAGCCGATCGGCTGCGTTTCGATTTCTCGCATCCCTCAGCTCTGAGCACCAAAGAGTTGCGCGAGATCACCGCAATAGTGAACGAACAAATCTTGGAGAACTTGCCTGTCACCCAGGCCACAATGTCGTACGAGGATGCTACTGAGATGGGCGCGTTGGCTTTCTTTGGCGACAAGTATGGCGACTTGGTGAGAACGTGCCGTATTGGCCCGCTGCAAGGAGAAATGGTCAGCTTTGAGCTCTGCGGAGGTACTCACGTATCCGCAACGGGTCAGATTGGACTTCTGCATGTAGAAAGTGAGGGGAGTATCGGCTCGGGGACTCGTCGTTTGGAGGCGGTGACTGGGCATGGTGCCCAAAGTTTACTTTCAACCCACCAGGTGCTGATGGAATCTCTGGCAAAACAGTTGCAGACAGCGCCCAGGGAGCTTCAGTCGCGCGTCTCCGCACTGCTTGAAGATCTCGACCGTGAACGCAAGCGTTCGGCATCTTTCGAGAGGGATTTGGCCAAGCGCCAAGCTGCGAACTTGATGAGCAGTGTGCAGCAGATCGACGGGGTGGCTGTACTGACATCGGAGGTGTCGGCTTCCAGTATGGACGCTCTTCGCGACACGGTTGACACACTTCGGGAACAGATTGAGAGCGGTGTTATTGTGCTTGGATCTGTAGTTAACGAGAAACCGGCATTCGTGGCGGCGGTGACGAAGGACTTGACTGGAAAGGGCTACCACGCGGGTAACATCATTCGCGAGATCGCAAAACGTGCGGGTGGTGGAGGTGGTGGACGTCCTGACATGGCCCAGGCCGGTGGCAAAGATCCATCGAAGATTAAGGAAGCGCTGGGGTTGGTAGCGGAGCTGCTTAAGAAACGATAGGGGAGTGTAGCCTTTTCTCGGGAGTCCAATCGGTTTGTGTCTGCAAGCACTTGAATTTGAGACGAGTCCAGTCTTAGACGGCCATGAACATTTCGAATTGACGCTAGTTGAGACCTGGTGATTTGAGGCCCGTATTTGATGCGGTTCGAGGCCTGTCCCACTCTGTTGCGCACCTATTGGCCTTGTGATACGCTTCGCATGCTCATTTCCAGGTGGACCTCGGTTCACACTTCTTGGGGGTGTCTGCCCTGAAAGACTTTGAATATGTAGCTCCGACTAGCGTCGAAGACGCGGTTGGCTTGATGGCGGACAAGGGTAGCAAAGCGAGGCCTTTGGCGGGCGGTACCGACTTGCTCATTCATTTGCGAGCAAAGGTCTTCGAACTTGATCGCGTCGTTGACCTAAAAAAGATACCGGACCTCAATCAGATAACAATCTCGGCCAGCGACGGGCTCATCTTAGGGGCAGCAGCTCCTTGCTACCGGATCTATGAGAACCAGTCCATCCGTGACCTGTATCCCGCACTCTTCGATTCGACTTGGATGGTCGGTGGTATCCAGATCCAAGGCCGGGCTAGCGTCGGAGGCAATATGGCCAATGCCGCGCCGAGTGGTGATGCCATTCCTTCTGTGATCGTTCACCGAGGCGTATGTATTGTTGATGGACCGTCTGGAGGCCGCGAGGTGCCCGCGGAAGAGTTCTGTACAGGCCCTCGGAAAACGGTGCTCAAGGACGGCGAAATTCTGACGGCGATCAAGTTCCCGCCAAAAGAAAAGGGCGAGGGCGCTCACTACCTCCGATTCATTCCTCGTAATGAAATGGACATAGCTGTTGTGGGCAGCGGCGTTTCTGTTGTGCTGAATAACGGTACCATCGAGTCAGCGCGTATCGCCTTGGCTTCCGTAGCGCCTACGCCTGTCGTCGCCGAAGAGGCCCAAGACTTCCTCAAGGGGAAAGAGCCTACTGAAGAAAATATCGTAGAGGCTTCCGATCTGGCTAAGAAGGTAGCTAAGCCGATCACCGATATGCGGGGAACGGTTGAACAGCGAATTCACCTTGTAGGGGTGCTCACGAAACGCGCGTTGCGCAAGGCTGTAGAACGAGCCAGGGAGGCGTGACCGGAGATGTCTAAGAAGATTCACGTAAACGCCAAGATCAACGGCGACGAAGCTGACTTCCTCGTTGAGGCTCGCCAGAGTCTCCTGGAAGTTCTCAGGGACGTGATTGGCCTAACTGGTACCAAGGAAGGTTGCAACGATGGGAACTGTGGTGCCTGTACGGTCCACATGGATGGCCGCATTGTTGACTCATGCTGTGTGCTCGCGGTTGAGGCGGAAGGTTCAGACATCACGACCATCGAGGGTGTAGCCTCTCCAGAGGGGTTGCATCCCCTTCAGCAAGCGTTCTTAGAGCAGGCAGCGCTACAGTGTGGAATCTGTACCCCCGGTTTCATCGTCGCTGCGAAAGCCTTGATTGAGAAAGAGCCGGACGCTGATGAGCACCGGATACGGCACTGGCTGGCCGGCAATCTCTGTCGCTGCACTGGCTACGACAAGATCATTCGTGCGGTCATGCAGGCAGAGGAGACGGTGAAGGCCAAATAGCGGGCAACACACAACGAGCAAGAGAGTTCTTTATCGGCGTCGGCAAGCCTAGCGTGTCCCAAGGCAGTCCGGCGCCTTTGTGTTGGCGCTTAAAGCTGAGTGGGATATGGGCCGCCGTTTGAAGGGGAAGAGGAGATTGGAGCAACGGTATGACTACTACGGCCGAACCTAATTCCGGGCTGAAAGTCGTTGGGACGCGTCCTATCAGACACGACGGTATGGAGAAGGTGACGGGTCAGGCTCGTTATGGATATGACTAATATCCGTCGGGACTCCTACATGGAAAGATTCTTCGCAGTCCGTACGCCCACGCCCGGATCAAGTCGATTGATACCAGCAAGGCCGAGAATCGAGAAGGTGTTCGAACAATCATCACGAACGCTGACTTTCCGATTGTGGCCGACAAGCCCATCGATCTTGCTGAGTACATGATGAATCCGAGGATCATGGCGGAGAATACCCTAGCGGGCAAGAAAGTTCTCTACAAGGGCCATGGTGTCGCGGCCGTTGTTGCTACCAGCCCTCATTTGGCTGAGGAGGCACTTGACTCGATTGAAGTCGAGTACGAAGTGCTTGATCCAATTATGACGAGCGACGAGGCGATGTCGGCCGAAGCAACTCCCATTCACGAGACGATGACGACCCACACCTTGGCGGCGCGATTTACTAAGGGCACCGATACCGGTGAGCATGGCAATGTGGCTACGCGTTTGCAGTTCCAGGGCGGTGATCTCAAGAAGGGATTCGCTGAGTCTGATGTGATCGTGAACCGAGAGTTCCGCACTAAGGCCGTACACCAGGGATACATCGAGCCCCATAGCTCGACAGTTTCCTGGACACCCGATGGACACGTGACGGTCTGGACGTCGACGCAGGGAGCTTTCGGCATTCGAAGCTCGGTGGCTGCGATCCTTGGTATTCCGGAGGCCAAGGTCAAAGTGATTCCTCTTGAAATGGGAGGGGGATTTGGAGGCAAGATCTCTAGTTATCTTGATGCGCTGGCGGCGATCGCCTCCCGTAGAACGGGCCATCCGGTGAAGTTCACAATGACCCGTAAAGAGGTGTTTGAGGCGACTGGGCCAACGTCGGGTACGCATATCAAGGCCAAGATCGGTGCGAAGGGTGACGGCACAATCTTGGCCGTGGACCTTTGGCTGGCGTACGAGGCGGGGGCTTATCCCGGTTCTCCGGTCGGGGCCGGCGTCATGTATAGCGTGGCCCCCTATGCTGTCGAGAATTTCAATGTTGATGGTTATGACGTGGTGGTGAACAAGCCGAAGGTAGCGGCGTATCGAGCACCGGGTACGCCACAGGCTGCCTTTGCCATGGAACAGGTCATCGATGAGTTGGCGCACGAGCTCGACATGGACCCAATGGCATTGCGACTCAAGAATGTGCAGAGGGAGGGTGGACGTCAGGTCAACGGTATTCCTTTTGGGTCCGTCGGGTGCGAAGAGGTCGAACTGGCGATACGTGACTCTGAGCATTACAAGAGCAGGCTTGAGGGCCCTTGTAGGGGCCGAGGCGTTGCGATGGGTTTCTGGGGCAACGGGGGCATGCATTCGGCTGCAACTCTGGCAGTGAATGCTGAGGGAACGGTCAGTATGGTTACGGGGTCCGTTGATCTATGTGGGTCTCGGGTTGCTCTCGCGATGCAGGTTGCTGAGGTGCTCGGTTTGCAGGCGGAGGAGATTGTTCCCAGCGTCGGGGACACGGATTCCATTGGCTTTACTGCTGCATCGGGCGGTAGTCGTACTACCTTCGCGACGGGGATCGCGGTAGTACGGGCGGCCCAAGACATTGTCGATCAGCTGAAGTTGTTCGCAGCAGGGTTGTGGGAGATCAAAGCTGAGGAGATCGAGTTTAAGGATGGGGTGTTCATCAATCCAAAAAACAACGAGGAGAATAAGACCTTCAAGCGACTGGCTGCGCAGGCATTCCGCCATGGCGCAGTGACTGCCGCAGCCTCAGTCAACCCCAGCGGGGTTGGTGTATCGTATGCAGGCCACATAGTTGATGTGGAGGTCGACCCCGAGACGGGCAAGGTCACAGTGCTTCGCTACTCGACCTTCCAGGACGTAGGCCGAGCGGCCCATCCAAGTTATGTTGAGTGTCAGATGCAAGGTGGCGCGGTCCAGGGGAGCGGTGGGGCGTTAAACGAGGAGTACTATTGGACCAAAGAGGGGACGATGGCGAACTCTTCGTTTCTCGACTACCGCATGCCTACGAGTTACGATCTCCCTATGATTGAGACGCACATGATCGAGAAACTGAATCCAGGTCACCCTTTCGGCATTAGGGGAGTTGGCGAGGTTTCGATCGTTCCGCCCATGGCCGCTCTTGCCAACGCCATCACGGATGCGATTGGGGTTCGTATGACGGAGCTTCCGTTGGCACCGGGAGCAATCCTAAAAGCACTCGGGGAGAAAAAGGGCTCGTAGGTAATCCGGGGAATGGCTATCGTATTTGTCCCGTCGCTAATGCGTGATCTTACGAATGGTTCCGAGAAGGTTGCGGTAGAGGGCCTGACGCTCCGCCAGGTAATCAATGCCCTTGAGGCAGCATATCCCGGCATGAAGGAACGGCTCATGGATGCCGAAGGTCGCATCCAGGACGGTTTGGCGGTCGCAATTGACGGGGAGACGACGCATCTTGGTCTGATCGAGCGAGTGAAGGAGACTTCAGAGATTCACTTCATTCCTGCTGTGGGTGGTGGAGCGCCAAGTCCGAAGTTGGTCGTCTACCCCGGGGTTTCTTCCCTTTAATGTGGATGGTGAAATAATGGATCGTCGTGTTGCTGTGACCGGCCTTGGTCTCATTACTCCGCTAGGACTCGATACCAAGTCGACTTGGGACGCGCTGCTCGCTGGCACGTCTGGCATTGGCACTATCACGGGATTTGACCCCGAGCCATTCCCAACCCGCATAGCGGCTGAGGTCAAAGGGTTTGACCCTTTGGCTTTTATGGAGAGGAAAGAAGCCAAGCGCACTGATCGTTTTGTGCAGCTCGCTACGGCGGCTGCGATCCAGGCTTTGGACCACGCAGCCTTCAGTATTGACGACAACGGTCCGGACGTGGGTTGCATTGTGGGTAGTGGTATCGGAGGAATCGGGACGCTCTCGCAACAGGTTACAACGCTCAACGAGCGTGGACCTTCCCGAGTGTCTCCTTTCCTCGTTCCCATGATGATCGCGGACATGGCTTCTGGAAATCTCTCGATACGACTGGGAGCCAAAGGCCCCAACTACTGCACGACTTCAGCGTGCTCTAGCGGCGCTGATGCCATTGGAGTCTCGGCAGATCTCATTCGACGTGGTGACGCGATCGCGATGGTAACTGGAGGTGCGGAGGCATGTGTGGTCCCAATTGGTCTTGCTGGTTTCTCATCGGCGGGCGCCTTGTCTAAGCGGAATGACGAGCCGCAGAGAGCGTCTCGGCCGTTCGATGCTGATCGGGATGGCTTTGTCCTTGGAGAAGGGGCGGGTATCCTCCTGCTTGAGGAATGGGACCATGCGAAGGCCCGTGGTGCCACGATCTTGGCAGAGATTGGGGGTTACGCTGCTACCGCTGACGCTCATCATGTTACTCAGCCGGCTGAGCGCGCCGAAGGAGCGGCTCGGGCGATGCGTCAAGCGCTTCTAAAGGCAGGCCTCCAGATCGACGAGGTCGATTACATAAACGCCCACGGCACCTCGACGCCTCTCAATGACAAGTTTGAGACGATGGCCATTCACGATGTCTTTGAAGAGGAAGCGGCAAAAATCCCTATCAGCTCTACGAAATCGATGACGGGACATCTCATAGGGGCCGCTGGTGCTGTGGAGGCTGCCTTCACGGTGCTGGCCATTCACCATGGGGTGATACCGCCCACAATCAATCTAGAGAATCCAGACCCGGAATGCGACCTTGACTACACGCCTCATGTGCCCAGACGGGGACCTGTGCGAGCAGCCCTTTCTAATTCGCTTGGCTTCGGCGGCCACAATTCCAGTCTTGCCTTCCGTCGGTACGACGAGTAATGACCCTCGAGTCTAGAGGGAATCGGCTCTGGCAGATTTCCCCAACACCTCCCGAGTCGTACTTCACCCGAATGGGCGGCTTTCCTCCGATCGTAGCGCACGTCCTATATAACCGTGGCATACGCACCCCAGAAGAGGCGCATGTATTCCTCGATCCGGTTTTGGCCACGGGGAAGACGGCCTCGTTACTAAACGAGTTTCGCCCCGCAGTGGATCGTCTTGCTCGTGCATTGGAGGCTGGTGAAACGATAGCGATTTACGGCGACTTTGACGCTGACGGCGTGACGTCTGCGGCGATATTAACGAAGGGGCTCAGGGCGATTGGGGCGAAACTGATCCCCTACATTCCGGATCGAGTTTCGGAAGGGCATGGACTGAATAAAGACGCTGTCCAGTTACTGAAGGATGCCGGTGCGAACCTCATTGTCACAGCGGATTGTGGCGTAACGGATGTTGGGGAGGTTGCTCTCGCCGCCGATTTGAATGTCGACGTGATCATCACTGACCACCACACGCCACCGGCTAGGTTGCCTGAAGCAGTGGCTATTGTTAATCCGAAGATGCCAGGCCAGCCGGCGAACTACCGGGAGTTGGCATCCTGTGGGGTAGCCTACAAGCTCATCGAAGCATTGTATGAGCATCTGTCGAAAGATCTCGACGACGCTCTTCTGGGGATGGCTGCGTTGGGCACGATCGCTGATATGGCTCTCTTGACGGAGGCTAATCGATCCCTTGTGCACTACGGCCTTGGCGCGCTCAACCGAACAAATGACGTGGGGTTACGGGCATTGATTGAGGTTGCAGGTCTTGGCGCGGGCCAAGTCGATTCGCAAGCTGTTTCCTTCTCGCTCGCGCCACGTTTGAATGCTCCCGGCCGGATCGATCACGCCGAGGCTAGCTTCAAGCTCCTTACCACCGAAAGCGACACCGAGGCCAAGGAGCTCGCCAAGGTGCTCGACGAAAAGAACGTGGCAAGACGGACAGAAACCGCTGCTATCATGGATAAAGTTCTGGAGCGCCAGGACGAGTGCCAGTCAAGGCCCATTATTATTCTGGGCGACCCGGACTTCCCTCCAGGAGTTGTGGGCTTGGCAGCCGGGAGGCTTGCCGAGCGATACTACAGGCCCGCGATTGTGTGTACGGTCGGCGCCAAAGAAACACGGGGGAGTTGCCGCAGCATTCCTGAATTCAACATGATCGAGGCGTTGCGGCAGCTCGATGGGATATTTGATCGATATGGTGGACATGACCAGGCGGCTGGGTTCACGATCGCGACGGACTGCTTGCCTGAATTCACCGATCGTATGACTGCTATCGCAAGCGAGCAGTTGGCGGATATAGAGTTGTCGCCTCGGCTTGATATCGACGTTGAGGTTTCGCTCGATCGGATCGATGGAGAAACCATCAAAATGTTGCGAAAAATTGAGCCGTATGGCCAGGGCAACAGGCCTCCTACCCTGCTATCGCGAGGCGTCGACATAGTTGAGGCTCGACCTATGGGAGCCAAGGGCGACCATCTACGTTTGAAGATCAAAGCAGGTCGAGTGACGTGGAATGCTGTGTGTTTCAATGCTGCCCTCTCCGCGGAAGCGGCTCGGGGGAAGCTCGATTTGGTTTTCTCACTTAGGGTTGATCGCTTTGGCAGCTACGAGACGCTTCAACTGGAGGCTCTGGATGTGGCGCCACATAGTGCCGCGGCACAGGCGTCGCTGGCAAAATAGTAAGCCGTCTCGGCCAGCCACCTGGATGATGATCGAATCAGTAAGGAAGTCCTAACGAGGCTTTCGTTCCCGGAAGAACCTCTTCTACTAACTAAGTTAATGATTCAGTGAGCTTTTGTGAAACCGGGAAAGTGCGTTTCCTGATGACGAAAGACCTTTACGTCCTGAGACGGATCGGTACACGAACCCATGGGATCCTACCCGCCGAGGTTGAGGCCGACTTTTTCAAGCTGAGCGTTGATGTCGCCTGAATTTATATAGGGACCGATTTTGACAGCTACTACGACTCCCTGGGCATCGATGAGGAAGCTCGATGGAACGCCAAAGATCATGTATCCATCGTCTGCTAGTTCTTGCCTGCCATCAATGACGACGTGGAATGTAAGGTCTAGGTCCTCGAAGAAGGCTGTGATCTGTTCTCTTGATTGGTTGAGGTTGATAGCGAGCAGTGTGATCTGATCCCCAAGTTTCTCATGCATGCGCTGAAGCTCTGGCATCTCCGATCGGCACGGCCCGCACCAGGTAGCCCAAAAATTTAAGAGCACTGGCTTTCCCCTGAATTCGGCCAAAGAGAGCGTTTCACCGTTGGGTGCTAAGAAGCGAAAATTGGGAGCGAACTTACCGGGCATTGTGCCAACGTCGCCATTCCCGGGTGTTTCTGTTAGGCCGAGCGATCGAAATATCACAGGCGTGGCGCTATCTAGGATTGTCGGCTGTCCGGCCGAAGGGTCGGCAGATTGAGGCGCTTCCCCGATCGAGCCGTTTCCGCATGCGGTCATGACGAGGGTGGCGATCCCAACGACTGCTCTTCGGAGCCAATTGTGTTCGAGAAGTGGTTGCATACCTAACATTGGATAATTAGGAGTCGAACTCAACGTATGGTAGGAAGTCGAAGTATTGGTTCAGATCGACGACCGCGTTTTGATAGACAAGTATTCCAACGGCAACCATCAAGATTCCTGTTACGAGGGTGACGGTAGATAAATATTTCTTTAGCAGGTTGAACATGGGAGCGACATGGCCCATGGCGGCGCCTGTTATTAGGAAAGGAATGCTGAGGCCGACCGCGTAGAAACAGAGCAAAAGCCCAGCTTCTCCAGCGGCGCTCCACGCTCCTAAGGAATTGCCTGCTTCGTTGAAGGCAAGTGTCAGAATCGTACCCAGAACAGGAGTAATGCATGGCGTCCATCCGACACCAAAGGCTCCGCCTACGGCAATGGATCGCCAGTACGAAGGGGCACTCTTTTCGCCGGAGACTTGAATGCGATGCTCTCGATAGTAAAGGCGGTCTAGGGCACGAGTGATAGGTGCTAGTGCTGGTCCGAGGAATGGCATTCTGAAGAAGCCTGCGATATACAGCCCCATGACTATTAAAATCACGCCAGCGATTCGAGCGATTAGATCAGCGTAGCCGCCGGCGGTTTTCCCGCCAAGGACACCAATGGTGGCGCCGAGAACGATAAATGGGATTGAGCAGCCGACAACGAACGCGATCGCGTGAAAGAAGGTGGTCCGGCCGCCTTCGATTGAGCCATCCTTGATCGAAACTCCGGAAAGGTGGCCCAAGAAAATTGGTACTAGCGGAAGGACGCACGGAGATACGAATGAAACCAAACCGCCGGCGAAGGCGATGAGGACGGCCAGTAAAGAAAGGCCTTCGATCATGGGTTATGCCAAGTTAGACTCGGTGAGTGAACGCTGCCCCATCCGTGTGCATCGCTGCGACCTCGTCGGCGCTGAAACCCACCTCCGAAAGGATGGATGTTGTGTGTTCCCCCATGTAGCAGTTGGTTCCCTCTTTGGTCGGGGTGATGGAGAAGTCGAAAGGTGCAGCGTGGCGCAGATACTTTCCCAGCGACGGGTGTTCCACCTCTTTCATTAGTCCTGCCTCGAGGACCCAGTCAGTGCCGGTGGTAAACCGACCGTTGTCACGCTCGGACACTCTGACGCAAGGTACTCCGGCCTTGAGCAGACGTTGTTCCCACTCGGCGGCGGTGGCCCCGGCGAATAGATTCGTCAGCATTGTTGCGATCTCATGATCGTGCGCGATTCGAGATGTCTTCTCGGCCAGGGACTGGTCCAGCAAGCGGTTATCCCCAAGAGCATGCCCCAAACGCGCCCACTCGTCGTTTTGAGGGCAGGCAAGGAAGACCCAGCCCTCGAGACATTTGTAGAGTCGGTATGTTGCCGTCAATCCGTTGAAATCAGCGTCGGCTAATGGCCGTTCAGGTTTCCCCTCGTATTGCACTGCGTCATCCGCGTTGGCGTAGAGGTTGGCGCTGAGCATCGATGTCTCAATGTACTGACCCTTTCCCGTTTTCGACCGATGATAGAGACCCAGTAGGGCAGCAGCGCAAGTGGTAAGTGCGGCCACTGGGTCGGGGTTGGATTCGTTGGATCGGCGAAGGATGTTGCTCATCGCCTGGACCCCATTTATGTCCAGGGTTGTGTCAGGTGGTGTGGGTAGTTCCTTGCCCAATTGGAATCGCGGTCCTCCTGTGATGGCGGCCGCGATCGGATGAAATCCGGCTCGTTGAGAATGGGGACCGGACGAGCCGTAGGCTCCAGCGTATAGATAGATGATGTCATGACGAATTGACTTTGCTGTCTCATAGTCGATGCGTAAACGCTCAGGGACACCTGGCCTGAAGTTGTGCAGAAGTACGTCGGTCTTCTCTAGTAGCTTGTGGATAGTCCGTTTCCCTCGCTCGTCCTTCATATCGATCGCAAGAGACTCCTTGCCTTGGAGTGTCTTACACATGCGGGGAAAGCTCATGGCGCGGTAAGCGTCGCCAGTGACCGGCTCAACTTTGATCACGCGGGCTCCTAGATCAGCCAGAAGTGCAGTTGCGTAAGGTGCAGCGATGTAAGAGGCGAACTCAAGAACCTGTATTCCCTCGAGTGGGGACTTGGGGGCCGGCTGTTGTGGTCTAGGAGTGCGCTGTGTCAAAGGCGCCTTTTCCGAAAGCACCGATTTCGTGTCGGCGCCCACCGTTGGAGCCGGGCCGCCGATTTCCAGAGGAGAACCTCCGAGGTTCGCCAGTACACCGAGCTGCTTCGTGGCTCCGAATTCCGGGTCGTTCAAGTCCACCACGTTCTGGTTGTGGATTGCCTGAGGATGCTTAAGGCCTTCTTGTGTTGTACGGAAGGGCTCGGCCGCGATGTCGTTCTCCATGAATATCTGCATCCAATCAGCTAGGTCACGTTCGAGCAGCTTCTCTAGGCACATCCGTTGAAGTGTTTGTTGGTCCTCGACGTTGGCGAAGACGGGTTGGGTCGCGTACCGCTCGTCGTCAAGGGTCCATTCCAAACCAAGTTGGTAGAGGAAGTTGAATAGTGTTTGGGGGGTAAGGTTCCCGAATTGGATCCAGTGGCCATCCCGAGAGCGGCCAGTCATATATGGAGGTATTCCCCCGCCGTTATAACGAAATGGTCCGTCAAACTCGCCGCGCTCGTGGAGCTGCCAGCCGATCGAATAGCTGAGGTCATAATTCGTTGCGCTTTTGAGGAGGCTTGTGTTCACGAGTTGCCCGTGGCCACTTTTATCTCGAACGATCAGCGCTGCGACGATTCCCTGCACCGTGTTAAGGGCGGTGGCATAGCTCGTTAGGAACTGGGCTCCATAGGTCGGCCGGTGGGCGCCGACCGTCTCGTAGTGGACGTCCATGCGTCCGGCAACTGCATTGACGACACCTTCATAGGCACGAACATTTACATATGGCCCAGATGTCCCAAACCCGGTGATGTTGACATAAATGAGGCTAGAGTTTCGACTACTGAGCCTTGAGTAATCGAGGCCTAGGCGTTCAGTTACGCCGGGCCGGAAACCTGCCAGAACGACGTCAGAGCCTGCTGCCAGGCGTTGGGCATCCGTGCGGCCCCCCTTTTTTTTGAGATCGAGGACGACGCTCTTCTTGCCACGATGCCACATCACCGCGGCGTAGTGTTCCCTAGTAGGCTCGCCTTCGGGTGGCTCAATTTTCACGACGTCGGCGCCGGCATCGGCCAGGATCATGCTCGCCAACGCGCCGGTAAAGCTACGGGTGAGGTCGACGACGCGAATGCTGTGAAGCGGAGGTGGCATGAGCTGAAGGGGGCATTACCCGACTATATGGCGAGTATAGCATTCTCTCTTGGAGTGACGAGCCGTTTTTGTTTGGTTAGCGTGTTAGCATTAACTCGATATGGGTATGTCGGAGTTAGGGAGTTGATCGACCTTGGGCAGATCAGTAAACGGCTGAGAGAGAGAGATCGTTGGTCTGGTATTGAAGGCGAAAGGCCGAGAGCAGCGATCCTCGTTCCACTTTACGGCCCCAGCGCAGACTTCCGGCTCTTATATACAGTGCGGAGTCATCAGGTTGAGCATCACAAGGGGGAGATCTCATTTCCCGGTGGGGGTGTCGAGCCGGATGACCAATCGCTTGAAGACACTGCGCTCCGTGAGAGCCATGAAGAAGTTGGTATCTCTCCTCAAGACGTTAGACTTCTCGGGCGCCTCGACGATGTCATCACCATCTCGAACTTTCTTGTAACGCCTGTTTTAGGGCACCTGGCGATCTTCCCTTACTCCTTCAGTCCAGCACCCTTGGAGGTCTCCGAAATTCTAGAGATCCCAGTTTCGCATTTGAGGGATCCAAGGAATATGGAAGATCATCCGAATCGAGTGGGCCGAAGGAGTTCCCCGAAGTTCCCCGCCTATCGTTTTGGGGAGCACCTTGTTTTTGGTGCGACGGCGTTGATCACGACATACTTTCTCCGAATGCTGGACGAGGCAAATGCCCTCTAAACCTATCGTTGCTGTCCGCCGACGAGCCATAGAAGGTCAGCCGCTAGTCTTTAGTCCATTTGGAAGACCGGGCGGACGCCGTTTTAGTTTCAGGACCCGCTACGCTGGACTGTACTTATGCTTCATAGGGATTGCGACTTCGTTGTGGAAGCGCTCAATGCCTTGATAGTCGTAAGGGTAGATTACCTGGACCGCGAAGTGGGTGAAACCGTTGTTGATGTGCTCTTCAATGAGCTCAGACATGTTGCTAGGCGATCCGATCAGATGGGTGCGGCGAAGGTCCTCTAATGGTCGGTCTGCGATTACTGACCGCGACCTTTCCTCTAGCCTTCTGTGGAGGAAGCGGGTAGCTTCGTTGGGATCTTCTGTTAAATGCATGTCCAGAAACATCAATGTTTTTTCAATGGCGTCGTAGTCGCGATTCTCGATTGTGCAGTGACGTTGAAGAGCGGCGAGTTTTGCTTTTCCTAACTCGGGCGAGGCTATGAAGTTCCAGGCGTCTGCGTACCTAGCCACGTATCTGGCGGTAAGTTGATCACCTCCACCACCTATCCAGATTGGTATTCGGCGCTGAACAGGTTTTGGTTCGCAGATAGCCCGGTCTAGTTGGTAATAGCGACCGGAAAAAGACGCACGTCGCCTCGTCCACAGTGCTTGCATAATCTGTACGGCCTCGCCCATACGATGTACCCGTTCCGCTGGAGGCGGAAAAGGATAGCCATACATGCGGTGTTCTGGCTCGTGCCAACCAGACCCAATCCCCATGTTAAGCCGTCCGTTACTGATGTGGTCAACCGTCGCAGCCATCTTGGCGAGCAGCGCAGGATTCCTGTATCCGTTGGCGGTAATCATTACCCCGCAACGAGCATGTTTAGTCCCTGCCGCTAGTGCCGCTAGTGCGGTCCACCCGTCGAACACAGGTGTCGTGGTGTCGGGGAGGATTGAGGGGGTCATATGATCCGACGTCCATAGGCTGTCAAAGCCGAGGTTGTCGGCGAATCGCCAGATGTAGAGGAGTTCATTCCAGGGAGCACCCTCTGTAAGGGGCTCTAGTCCGAAACGGATGGGGTGGATGGATGGGGTGATCACGGGCTGGCCTAGCGGCCGCCAGTCATGTGGGCTCGGAAGCTCGCGAGGGTAAAGCCTGGAGAATTGCAAAAATCTATTATCTTCCGCTCGCGTTCCTCAACATTGCGGGCTACTTTCGGCAGATCTCGAGCCACTTCGATTGGGATGTTGGTGATACCGTGCTCGTCGCCGTGGAGTAGGTCTCCCGGGTTGACCACCAAACCTCCCACTTCAACAGGTACTCCGACATCGATTAAGTGGTGGTAAGAGTGAGAAACCAGAACGCAAGAGGCGAATGTATGGAAACCGATCCTTTCCATCTCGGGAAGGTCACGGACGCCGCCGTTGGTTACTGTACCGAGACACCCCAGGGCTCTGAAGATGTTGCTGTTGACCTCACCCCAGAAAGAACCGATTGGGTTCGGGTAGTCCATGTCCTGTATTACGAGGATTTTGGGGCCAGGGCTCGAATCTACGTGTTCCCATAGTTCGCTGACGCTGGCTCGCGGTTTCTTTCTGTCAG
Source organism: uncultured Dehalococcoidia bacterium (assembly GCA_964619905.1). Taxonomy (GTDB): domain Bacteria; phylum Chloroflexota; class Dehalococcoidia; order SHYB01; family SHYB01; genus DAOUKH01. Next base: position 5,042 of record CAZUGG010000111.1, on the reverse strand, counting down.
GCATCCGGGCGCTGATGATTGCGGTGCATGCATAAGCAACGAAGGGGCCGAGATCCGGGAAGATGCAGTTGATTTCAGGGCCCATGAAGCCTTCTGAGCGGGGGCGGAGGTCCAGGGTCTCGATGGCATTACAAACCGTGGGACTTGTGATCTTGCGCAAAGCGTCCAGATCCGCTTCGTTAAGGGGTTGGGTGGTCATTCTTTAACTCCGTTTGTCCGGGGCGCAGGTGGATCCCAACCTCTTCGATTCATGCCCGTCCGCGCGATTTGGAAGGCGATTCGTTTTTGGGTTGGCCAGTGCGCCTTGGGCGGACACTGTGTGGTAGTTTGTCTTTCCAACTCTATAGTCGGCGATCCTCGCCGCCGTCGATGAGCAGTACTTGACCGGTCATGAAGTCGCTATCGTTAGAGGCGAGGAAGAGTAGAGCGCCCTGTAGGTCTTGGGGCTTTCCCATACGGCGCAGAGGCATTTTAGACACCAAGTGTTCGAGGATTTCGGGATCGACGGTGACGCGTGTTGACTCGGTGTCAATGGGACCCGGCGCGATGCAGTTGACGTTGATGTTATCCGGACCAAGCTCTGCTGCAAAACCCCTAGTCAAACCCACTACAGCGAGTTTGGAGAGGGAATACGGGCTTGACCCCGCGACGTAGGCTGCCCCCGACGACTGGAAAATGATTTTTCCGCCGCCCCGTTCTCGCATCGAAGGCACGACGGATCGAGTCATGAGCATCTGTCCGGTCATGTTGACGGCCATGAACTCCTCAAAGTATTCCAGCGAAACTGTGCTGAAAGAATCCCTTCGCATGCCGTGGTAGATCGCTCCGTTGTTGACCAGGATGTCGATTCCACCGAAGTGTTTGATGGTTGCTTGGGCGAGGTCGTGACAGCTCTGTTCACTAGCGAGATCTAGGGGAAGATAGGTCGCTGTACCTGATAGTTCGTTGATTTCCTCAGAGACTTGTTGGCCGGTGTCGGGGTTAAGTTCCGCGATCACGACCTTAGCGCCCTCTTTGGCCAAAGTCCTGGCGTATTCACGGCCTATTCCTTGACCGGCTCCCGTGACGATTGCTACCTTATCTGCTAGCCGCATAAACCTCTCAATTTTGCGTTACGGTAAGGACTTTGCTTTCTAGAGAATTACTTTCGGTCGGGAAAAGCCGCCAGATACTAGCATCGGCCCAGTGGGGTGTCAACGAAAGGGTTTGGTGCTACCGTCGGTGGAAATCAGGGATGATTTCCCGTGAGATGCGTTCAGTCTGTTCCAACGTCTCCTCCGGGGGCCCCACGTGTCTTAATACAAATTTTGTTGCACCATGCTCGACATATCGCTGGAGCATTGCAGCGACGTCATCAGGCGTGCCGACCGCAGAATAGTCAAAAGGATTCGTGTCCGGGCGTAACCGGCCCATGATGTAGGGCTCAGCATTCGCTAAGGCTTTCGCCTTCGTATCATCTAATCGGAAGCTCACAATAGTGCCGAAGTGATCATTAGGCACTTTCCGACCAGCATCTTCCGCGTACCTGTGGATCTTTTCGATACCGATGCCGATTTCGTCAGGTGTCAATGAAGCGGTAAGCCAGCCGTCACCTTTGCGCCCCACTCTGCGGAATGCTGGCTCGGTACGGCCGCCGATCCACACTGGCATTGGATTCTGATGGGGTTTCGGCTCGACAGTAGTGTCGTGCACTGTGTAGTAACGGCCCTCGAAGGTGACATCGTCTTCGGTCCAGAGGCGGCGCATGAGATCGATGGCCTCGTCGGTTCTGCCCGCGCGCTGCTTGATGTCGGAGCCGCAAGCCTCGAATTCGTTGGGGGATTCAGTGCCCAGACCAACTGCTGGCAGCATGCGGCCGTTGCTAATGAAATCGACAGTGGCTATCTCCTTCGCGAGCACGGTAGGGTTTCTTAACGGCAAAGCAAGGACGCTGTTCCCAAATTTCATCCGTTTGGTGCGGGCGGCTATCGCTGCCATGATGGTCATCGACTCCATGCTGTAAGTAGGGGCGACGATGCGGTCGGCCAACCAGATGGAGTCCGCGGCCGAGTCTTCGACCAGGTCTATGTAATCCCAAAGCATTTGGGGGTCTTTTTGGGCGACAGGCCAGCCGAGAAAACCGACTCCCAGACGTATCTTCATGAGAGATCTCCCGCTTGGCATCGCTGAGGAATGACTACCGATGCCGTGGGATCATACCAGCACAGCTGTCACGTCGTTACGACGGTCCAGATCACTGGGCTTTGTGAAAGCTGAGCTAGAATGGGCTACGGTTGGACTTTTACTGTCAGGACGCGGCGATTTGCTCTGGGCGCATTTCATCAACTTCTACGTTCCGGACAACAAGGACGATGCCTACGTTAAAAGGGCGTGGAATCGTTGCTACGAACCGTTGCTCAGTCTTATCGCGTCCCATGAGAATGCTCACCTAACATTCAACGTTGATGGGCACTTTCTTGAACGGCTGCAAGAGGTGGGTTTGAACGAGGGTATCGAAGCGATGCGTGGTCTCGTGGAACGGGGGCAAGTCGAGTTGACGGCTAGCGCCTATGGCGGCCCTGCACTCGGCCCTATGACACAGGATGACATCGACCTTGCAGTAAAGCAGGCTAACGAAGTGGGGGAAAGCGTGTTTGCAGATGCCTACACCCCTAAAGGCTTCTTCCCACCCGAGATGTCGTATGATCACAATCTCGGGGTCGCAGCAACCCGCTTGGGGTTCCAGTGGATGTTGCTCGATGAAATATCTCACTTGGGGAAGCCTGGGTCAGTTTTGTGGGATCGTGCCTACAAGTTGGAGATTGACCCGAAGGTCAAGCTCCTTTTCAGGGATAGATCGCTTAGTCAAGGGATGGCGTATGGATCGTTCGACGTGCCCAGCCAGTTGATGCAGGCTGCTGATCAAGCGTCCCCGGCCCGGAGATATGTACTTACCGGTGTTGACGCTGATCTATATGGCATGCGCCGGATACAGCCGAGGGAGTTTCTCACAGCGATGATGGAAGAGGATGTGTGGGACATGCTTTCCATGTCGGAGTTGCTTATGAGACTTGAAGTTATGGATTCCGTGACACCCGTTCCTGGATCTTGGTCTGCTTGGGACACCTTTGCTTTCTAGGGGGATCGTGTCCAAGTTAGGGCTTGTTCTCTATCACGGTTTCCAAAGCGGGGCAGAGATTGCGAAGTATGCGTCGATTGCCGACCGCTACGGTTTCGACAGCCTCTGGATGACCGAAAGGAGTGGTCACGAGGAAGCTTTTGCGACTCTAGGCTACGCTGCGGCTTCTTCCGAGACGTTGAGGCTCGGCCTAGGGGTCGCAAACTCGTACTCTAGTCATCCCGTATTGCTGGCGATGGCCGCAGCCACGCTGGATCGCCTTTCAGGCGGACGGTTCATTTTGGGCATGGGTACCAGCGATCGGGATGTTATCGAGGACAAACTAGGTATCCCACATCAACGGCCGCTTGTTGAGTTAGAGAGAACCATTGCTTCGCTGCGGGGTCTCTTCACTGGGGAAACGGTCAGCACGGAGAACGGCCACAGTAGCATTCTGGGAGTCAAGCTCGGAGTTAAACCTGTCACCAGCCCTCTGCCTATCTACATGGCAGCGTCAGGTCCCAGAGCTCTCCGTCTTGCCGGGCGGGTTGCCGATGGCGTGATCCTGAACACATACAGTCCCGTTTCGTATGTGCGGTGGGCCGTCTCGACGGCTCGTCAAGCGGCGACGGATGCTGGCCGAGATCCGGGGGTACTGAAGATCGTATGTATGCTTGTGATCCGACTAGTGCAGGACAGAAAGCCCCTCTATCCAGGTTTCAAAGAGCGCCTCGCAAGGCTATTGGCTGAACCACAAGGTGGCGAAGTGCTGCTTCAAGAGAGTTCTTTCGACCCTGAGTTGGTGGGACGTATTTGTCATGTGGCAAGGACGCAATCAGTGAAGTTGGCAGCGGAGCTGGTCCCGAACGAAATGGTTGATGAGTTCTATGTGTTTGGTGACCTGGAACGGTGTAAGCAACATATCGCCGAGTATCAAAAGGCCGGTGTTGAGCAACCTTTATTGTTGCCGAGACTTCAGGATTTCGAGACTGTGGCCTTGGCGTTAAAGGCTTAGCGTCCAGAAGATCCCAAACGCCGCAAAGTGAGATTTAAATACCCGGTTTTGAGGATGGGAGAGTAGTCTTCTTCCGTTGCGTTAAGAGGTTGGCCCGTGGCCCCGGTAATTACCAATGATTTGTTAAATTCCAGGTCCGTCGTTCTGGCTGAACTCTTTAAAGGCTAATTTGACCCACGATAAGTCGTCGTGTGCGACTGCCTTACGCGTAGCTGGAACGTCGATTTCGTAGACTCGAGCGGCGTTCAGTCCCAGGATTTTTTCCTTGATGCGGGGAGTTAATTCTGGATAACCGTAACGCTGCTGCAATTCTTCCGGGATCTGGAAGGCACGAAAAGCATCGATCAGGGGTTGCGGCGAGCCGTACCAAATCGAATCACTTCCCCAAAGGACGTTGTCCTCGCCCACGGCTTGGATTAGTTTGCCAAGCACGTGTGCGGCTTCTCGAGGCCGACGGGACAGTAGGTACCAGGTACTACCCAGCTCTGCGTAAACATTTGACCCTGGCCCTAGTCCGGCATTTGCAAGGCTTCTAATTAGGCGATTGCATCCGTCATTTGCCGACTCGTTATAGGGACCCTCTTCCTCGGTTCCTATGGGGGTCTCGTAGCCTGAGTGGTAGACGAGAAACTTGATGTCTGGATAGGCTGCCGCGGCAGGGCCGATATCTCGTGGCGACACCGACGCGGCTAGGGAACTGACCCCCTTGTGTGCACAGACAATTCCAACGCCGAGCTGACGGGACTGCTCAAGGAGTGGCAAACCGTATTGCTCATCATCTAGCTGCCAGCCTTCCCGGTCTCCCCAGCCCTGCAATGTGAAGACATTCCACGCGGCGGGTTTGCAAAGTACTTTGATAGTGGCCAACCGCTCCATCTCTCCAGGAGCGTTGGGGAGCTCGATTGAGTGGTTGATTAGCCGGCCCGGTCC
>CAZUGG010000110.1:0-3565 GCA_964619905.1 uncultured Dehalococcoidia bacterium | reverse complement strand
CGGAGCTCTTTTGATTGCAGGTTCTTGTGCTCAACTCATGCCGTCGCACACTTGATCCCAGTTCTAGTGACCATCCGCGAACAATCACTGGACCACTGCAAAGGGGTGTCCAGAACTTCCGGCCTCCACGCATTTAGCACCCTGCCAGAGGCTAAGACATCTCGTTGACATTCGCAGGGTTGAGACCTACTGTGGGGCCCTCCTCAAAACGATCACAAAAACGGGCCGCCCATTGGGAGGTTCTCATGCCCGGACCCTTGGATGGCATCAGCATCCTAGATCTCACCATCTGGCAGAACGGGCCGTGGGCCACTGTGATGTTGTCTGACCTCGGAGCAGAGGTCATTAAGGTCGAACACCCCGTAACGGGTGACCCTGGGCGAGGTCTCTTGCCAGCCGGAGGATCGGCCAGGGCAATGTTCTCGTACTTCGAGACTCTGAACCGGAACAAGAAAAGCATAACCCTCGATCTCCAGTCCGACGAAGGTCGAAAGATCTTCTACCGAATTGCCAAAAACGTTGATGCCATCACCCAAAACTTCCGCGTGGGTGTCGTCGAACGTCTCAAAGTCGACTACGAGACGGTGCGGAAGTTCAATCCGTCGATCGTATATGGAAGCGTGTCAGGGTGGGGTCCTAACGGCCCCCACGCGAATCAAGGTGTCTATGACATCCTAGGCCTATCTCGCGGCGGTCTCATGAATATGCTTTCCGCCGGTGAGGACGTACCAACTTATCGTGGCGCTGGCGCTGGTATCGCCGACCAAATGGGAGCCATAACACTGGCTTATGCAATGCTCGCGGGCTTGATGGCGCGGGAGCGCACTGGGAAAGGACAACACATACAAACATCGCAACTGGGCGGCCAGATCCTGCTGCAAGGTCTTAGTATCGGTCGTTACACCCTTGCCGGAGACAAACCCCAAGGGAAACAGCGAGGCAAGTCGGGAAACAACCCCCTTTTTCACATCTACCCCGCACGCGACGATAGATGGCTAGCGCTAGGCTGCGTCCAGGGTGATCGATACTGGCCCGACATCTGCCGCCTGCTTGAGATCCAAGAGTTGGAACACGACCCACGTTTCAACAGCAACGACAAACGGAACGAGAACGCCATTGAGCTAATGAACATCATGGACCGCTGCTTTGCTAAAAAGGACCGCAACGATTGGGTCGAGCAACTAAACAACGCTGGCGTACTAGCCGCGCCGGTACAAGATTACGAAGACCTGCTTCAAGATCCCCAAGTGTTGGCAAACGACTATATTGTGGAACTTGAACACCCCACAGAAGGAGCCATCGTAGAGGCCGGTTGCCCCATCTATTTCAGCGAGACTCCGGCTAAGCCCAGGTCCACAGCACCCGAGTATGGGGCCCATACCGAAGACGTTCTGCTCGCGGCCGGCTACACCTGGAAAGAGATGGAAGGATTCCGCGATCGCGGTGTGATCTAGTCTCGCCTGGAGCCCAAGAACCCAAGGAGGTCCACATGCAGGGTCCACTCGATGGAGTCAAGATCCTTGACCTGACCATCTATCAGAACGGTCCGTGGGCGACAGTCATGCTGTCGGACATGGGCGCCGATGTCATCAAAGTCGAGGACCCCATTAATGGAGACCCAGGCCGGGGCCTAACCCCAATGGGACGCGCTGGCCGTCGCGTGCCGACCTATTTCGAGTCGATGAACCGAAATAAGCGAAGCATTACTCTCAACCTGAAGTCCGAGGAGGGTCGCGAACTCTTCTACGATCTGGCAAAGAAGTCTGACGTCATAATCCAAAACTTCAGGGTCGGTGTCGTCGACCGACTGAAAGTCGACTACGAAACAATTCGCAAGTTAAATCCGCGCATCATTTACGCGTCCGTTTCAGGGTTGGGATCACTCGGCCCAGACGCCGAACAAGGGGTTTTCGATATCCTTGGGCAGGCTAGAGGGGGTCTGATGGAACTGCTCTCTATCTCCGACCCAGAGCTCTCCTATCGCGCCAGTGGAGGCCTTGCTGACCAAACGGGAGCGATCACTGCGGCCTACGGTGTCATGCTCGCACTATTTAACCGTGAGCGAACCGGCAAAGGGCAGCACGTGGAGGTTTCGCAACTGAGCGGCCAGCTCATGCTACAAGCCCTGGCGCTCAATGGCTACCTTATGAACAACGAAATGCCACTGCCACGGCCGAGAGCGACCAACTACAATCCGCTATTCAATATCTATCGCTGCAAGGACGACCGCTGGATCGCACTTGGTGGTATTCAGCCCGACCGGTATTGGCCCGCTGTATGCTCGGTATTAGGCATCGAAGAGCTTAGGGAAGACCCTCGTTTTCTAGAGGTTAGAACACGGGGCGAACACGCGGGCGAACTCATACCTATACTGGACAAGATCTTTGCCTCTAAGAGTCGCGCCGAGTGGATCAAGCTCCTGCGCGCCGAAGATGTCTTGTGTGGACCTGTCCAGAGATACGACGACATCCCCAACGACCCACAGGTCATCGCCAACGACCTCCTGGTCAACTTAGAGCACCCAACGGCCGGACCGATCACCCAAGTTGGCCTGCCTGTACGTCTGAGCGGCACACCAGGAAATCCACGCTCTACAGCCCCAGAGTTCGGAGCACACACGGAAGAAGTGTTGCAGGAACTCGGAATTTCGTGGGACCGCATAGCCCAACTCCGGGATCACGGCGCCATATAAACCAACTCAGCCGACGAACACCTGGGCTTTCCGTTGTCATTAGAGCCTTGTCAGCTAGTTGCTATGGCTGGGCGGCTGACCTTGCTAGACCGAACGACCTTGCCAGGAAAAGGCCCTTGGTGTTTCTTGTCCTTAATCAGCACCTGCCCGTTCACGATAGTGTAATTGACTCCGTCGGGAACAGCACTGAAACGATAGTCGCCACCGGGAATATCATCCGACATATCCTTGGAGACCAGCTTAATCTTGTCGGCATCCCATATAGCCACGTCTGCAGCGTAGCCAGGTCGGAGGATGCCTCGGTCGTAAATATTCCATACAGCGGCGGGCACGAACGTCAGCATTCGCACCGCCTCTTCCAGGGAAAAAAGGCTCAGGTCGCGCACATATTCTTGAAGAAAGTGTGTGGCGTAGTAGGCGCCGTCATCGCGGTCGAGATGCGCGCCGGCGTCTGAGATGCCCAGAATCGCATATGGCGATCGTAGATCTCGGCGCATCTTCTCCTCTTCGGCCTCAGATCGTCCTTTGTAGTATCTGAAGAAAGTGTCGAGGTCTTCTTCCAAAGCCAAATCGATCATCAAATCGGCGATATGCTTGCCCGCCTCTTTCGCAAGCTGTACGACAGACTTGCCCTCCATATGACGGTTCTTTTCGAGCTTAACTGTATTGACATAGATCGTCTCCCAGGGAGGAGGAGGCAGAACTACGCCTTTAGCCCGATCCGTATTTGGGTGATCAACGTCACGCCGCATGGCAGCCCTCGTCTCGGGGTCACGGAGTAGTCGCAACTTCTCGTCCCCAGAGCTACGCAAAACAGTGCCCCAAGTAAGCAAGCCGTCGAGGATCGTTGTCCGTTTGAGGTCGAATATACGA
>CAZUGG010000109.1:0-6535 GCA_964619905.1 uncultured Dehalococcoidia bacterium | reverse complement strand
GCAGCTGAGCTTTACGGGATCAAGGTTTAACGTCTGGTCAGATCAGGCAGAGTTGTCGACTTTGACCAGGTTTGATACTTGACCGGCAAGGAAAAGGATTAGGGCGTCGCCGGTTATCAACTTCCTGCGACGGAACCCCCTGCTCACCAGTGGTTGCTCGAAGGTGATTCCTTGCCGCGTCGGCTCATAAAGAAGGTCTTGCTCCGGTAAGTTCAGTGCAATCTCAAATTGCTCAGTTAAGGTTGAAGACGCGGATTGCGTTGTCGACGAGTATTTTCCTCTTCTCGTCTTCGGGTACATTTTCGAGCGAGCGCTTAATGTACTCCCGCGAATTCGGGTATGAACCGGTTGGGTGAGGGAAGTCGGACTCCCACATGATGTTGTCTACACCGATTGAGTGTCGCAGAGCGATCCCAGTCTCTTCGTACCAGAAGTTGACGTAGCACTGGCGGCGGAATAAATCACTCGGCTTGGTTCGCATTCCGTGCTTGGAAAGCCGCTGCGATTCCCATTGGTGATCTGCGGTTTCCAGTAGGTAAGGTGCCCAGCCAAGACCGCTCTCCGAGGAGACGAACTTGAGTTTGGGGAAGCGCTCAAATATGCCGGAATAGAGCACGGTGCTCATAACTTGGATGTTTGAGGCCAGGCCCTTAGTGCTGCCGTCAGCTACCTGTACCATGCGCCCCTGTCCTCCCCAACTCTCGTTGATGATTCCGACGCTACCGCCTGAACCGATATGGAGGTTGACGGAGAGATCTGTGTCTTCGGCGGCTCGCCAGAATGGGTCCCAGAATGGGTCCGCAATGTGGGGATACTTGAACTGTTGCGGGAACGAGAAAGAGATGGCTTTCACTCCGCGCTTTTGCATGCGATATACCTCTGCAGCCGCAAGCTGAGCGTCCCATAGGGGTACCAGCGCGATGGTGATGAAGCGCCCCGGATACGGGTCTGCCCATTCGTCAATCTGCCAATCGTTATAGGCGCGGATACACTGGAGGCGAAAGTCGACGTCCTCGTACAGAGGATTGCTGAATGTTTGCCCGGCAACACCTGCCACGTTGCTGAAAAATGTGTGCACGTCGACACCGTCTTCTTCCATTGCTTTGAGGCGCTCGGAGGGCACGTAAGTCTTTCGGGGCATGTCCTCCCAACGGTCTGGGCCGAGGCCGTCTGGAAACTCTTCCGGAACTGCTCCCTGCACAGTTCCTAGACTCCGCTGCATTGGTACATCAAAGATATGCCAGCGTTCCTTGCCTTCGTCGACCTCTCTGATTTGTGGGATCTTGCTACCCCAACGCTGTTTCGACATTCGGTCAGTCCATAATGTCGATGATTCCTGCAGATGGTCGTCCGTTGAGATGATGGTGTATTCCATGAAGAGCCCTGGTTCCTTGTTTCGCGAACCTCCGTGGGTTGCGCGTGACTATAGCATAGGGTCCAGAAAATAGGCAGAACTGGTTAAAGATGGGTGGGACAAGCCGACCGATCATGAGGGGGACACGATGGCAAACAAGAAAGTAGCGTTGGTGACCGGAGCAAGCCGTGGGGTGGGGAAGGGGATTGCGATCGAACTTGGCCGCCACGGATTCACCGTCGTTGTAACAGCCCGTTCGGTCAGGGAGAGAGAAGTTAACAACTGGCCGGGGACTATCGGTGCCACTGCCGAGGAAATTGAGTCAGCCGGAGGTCGCGCCGTCGCTATGCGGCTTGACTTGCGAGACACAGCTAATGTCCGCGAGGTCTTTGACGGTATCATCAGCCAACTTGGCCGTATAGACGTTGTGGTCAACAACGCTCGCTACGCCGATAGTGGCTATGTCACTAAGTTCGTCGACACAGACTGGAGTGACCTCGAGGCGATGATCGATACGAATTTCCGTGCTGTCCTCTACTTGCATCACCTAGCCGTTCCGGTGATGGTTCAGCAAGGTGGGGGCGTGATCATGAATGTCACAACGGGAGCGGTTCACCATGATAGTATGGCCATGCCTGGCGCTGGATCGACAGGCATAGGTTATCCGGTGACGAAGGCGGCCTCACATCGCATAGCAGCGGCGCTTGCGCGTGAGGTCGAACCTAACAATATTGCGGTTCTCAACCTCGATCCTGGGCACACGTTGACCGAACGCCACACTGACGCCAAAGGGGGAAAGGTATCGAACGTTAATATCGATCGGTCCGACACCCACGGTGTATGGATACCGGCCAAGGCAGCCGCCTACATCGCTACTTGTGCCAACCCTCTGGCCTTCAATGGTAAGTCGATTGACGCTAAGGCTTTTGTGGAGGAATTGGGGCTCGCAACGCCCGATGAACTAGCATCGCCTTGGCAGGGTTAGTCAAGGCTCTAGAATGCTCTCGCGTAGAGGCGCAGGGCATTCTGCCCGAGGATATTGGCCTTTGATTCTTCCGCGACGTCGTTACGGCTGGTGAGCGCGCTGACGGTGTCAGGGAAGTTACAGTCCCAGTGGCAGTAGTCTGAGGCGTAGACGATATGCTCGTCTCCCATAGCTTCAATGACAGCTGGCAGCATAACTTCGTTCGTCTCGCACGCGAAGAAAGTGCTACCGTTGAGCAAGTACTCGCTGGGCTTGCTTTTCAAGTTCGGCGCTTGCTCCGAGAGCAACTCGTAGTGTTCATCCAAACGCTCGATCCAGGTGGGGATCCAACCGCAGCCCGCTTCCAGATATGAGAATCGCAACTTGGGGAATTTCTCCATTACGCCCCCCACTGCGATTGTCATCATGGCGATCATGGCGCCGACCGGGTGGGTGAAGGCGTGAACCATTAGACGAGTGTCAAAGCGATCGACTCCGACTGGGACCTGGTCCGCGGCCTGGCCCCCTCCGTGCACACAAACTGGGAGGTCAAGGTCTTGTGCTCGGGCGTAGATAGGATCAAAGGTGGGATCGTCGAGGTTTTGGTTGAGCACATGCTGAGTGAACTGAATGCCAGCGGCGTAGGGATCTTGGCCTATCCGATCGAGTTCGAGGATAGATGCTTCTACATCGATGAGGGGTAGTTTGATGAGTCCTTTCAGTCTCGAGCCGTAGCTACTGCAGTATTTTCGTAGCCAGTCGTTATAGGCTGCACAAACTGTTGCGGCAAGGTTGGCGTCACGTCCGGCCCACTCTTCGCCGTTGCCGCCGACCACTAGCACAGCGCTTTCTATGCCTTCAGTCGCCATGTCCTGGATTCGAAGGTGGGGATTCCATTGGCCTGGCCTCGCCTCGTTGACGTTGCCTCCGGGACCAGGCAAGTCTCTGAAACGCTGAGACTGCTGTCTCAAAAATTGGTTAACTGCCTCCTTGGAATTCTTGGAGAGGACGTCGTCTAGGCCGCCATCGGGGTGGCGCACGTCGACATGTCCATCAGCATCTATCACTCGCACGTAACTCATTGCACTTCCTTTACCGCCGCCTCGACCGAGGTCCCTTCGAAGAATCCTGGGTTGAGATCAGTGAAGAACCGCACTGGGTTAGTGAAGGTGAAGTCCCGGAAGTTTTCTTCGGTTATGAGCCCATGTTCCACCATCTCGTGTGCTTCCTCAACCACGTCGCGCATGTCTACTACGTCCCAGTGGCCGATGTCGGAACTCAGCATGGCCCCAATTTTTGAGCCAAGCGGTACGACCCTAGAGTCGAATGCGGTGGCATTCATTGGGTCGTCAGCTTCGCAGCCGAAGAAGAAATTGGGTATGAATCGTTCTCGGACGTCTTCGGGCTTAGTGACGCCCGCTCGTTCGAAGTCATTTAGGTTTTGCGGTGCATTCTGGGCGGCAAACATACTGGGAGAACTCAGTGATCCCTTGATCTCTTCTAGTTTGCCTAGAGTGGCAGGATCGCCATAAGAGGCCAATAGATCCATAACATGGTCTGTGTCCAGCTCACGGGGATCTAACCCGCTAAGTGCCTTCGGGTTTCGCTTTTCCCATCGGGCTAGGATTCCTGCGTACAGATCGGTGGCCCATCCGACGCCTCCTTCCAGGAAGGCAATGCGAAGATCTGGGAAGCGTCGAGTCACGCCACTGAAGAACAGTGACTTGCAGAGGACGTAGCCAGCGAGCGAGAAATGGCCGAGATGATTTTGCATAAAGTTGGAGATGTTCGAATTAGTAGTGAAGCCGAAGCCTGCCGAGTGGGTGGCCAGGGGCATCCCAAGTTCGACGGCTTTGGCCCAGAACGGATCATAGTTATGGTCGCTGTCATCCCCGAATGTGTCTGTCCAGGTGCTGTACTGGCTCGTAATCCCGGGGAATTCCCGTCGTAACTTACCAATTGGTCTTCTGACATGACCGGCGATAGCAGCCACTTTGAGGCCGAGTTTCTTAGTGGCGTACTCGATCTCGTTTATTGCCTCTTCGGGGGTGTGCATTGGGATGAGTGCGGCTGGTGTCATTCTGTAGGAGTAGGGACCGTATGAATCAGCAACATAGCGGTTGTAGGCCCTGCAGCAGATGCTTCGGAGTTCGTCGTTTCCCAAACTGGGGAAGGCTAGAGCCGTGGATGGGTAGAGAACACAAAAATCGAGCCCCAAGTCATCGAGCCGCTCGTTGAGGAGGCGAGGGATCATTGCCGTGGCCCTGTCGAGGCCATTTTTCGTGGGTACGAGCCACCATGTGGTAGCCGTTATCCGAGCGTCTCGCCTTTCTTCGATAGATAGTTTTGTCCAGTGACGCCGCTCCGTGTGATCCTGAAGTGCTTTGACCGCGCTTTCACCGCCTTCTTGACGAACGTAGTCAAAGAGGACGGGCAGAACTTCTATTAAATGGCCGTCTGAATCGATGATGGGGTGTTTGAGCTTCGCGCGAATGGTTGCCGAATTGCTGGGTAGGGTTGCCATGGGAGCAGACTCCTTAGGGACTGCTGCGGAGGAGGCTTGTGAGTCGGCGGGATTGTAGCATCAGTGCCAGTTGGGGCGACTTGTATACTCTTTGCTGTAAGCGCACCGAATATGGAAATCGGACTCAAGTTCACCAGCCCTCAGACGACTTCGCGGTCCGATGCTATAGAACTCTTTGCCCGTGCGGACCAGCTTGGCTACCATTCCCTTTGGGCTGGGGAACGGTTTGCACCAGATCTCTTCCTTACCCTGGCGGAGATGGCCTTCCGCACGGAGCGTATCCTCCTTGGATCTGCGGTTGTGAATGTTTTCAGTCGCACTCCAGCTGCGGTGGCGACGGCAGCAGCGACTCTTGATCAGATGTCACAGGGACGCCTGTTATTAGGATTGGGGGTTAGTGGTCGGGTCGTAGTTGAAGATTGGCATGGTCTCCCCTTTGATCGCCCTTACCAACGGCTACGGGAATACGTCGAGATCATTCGGCAAATCATTGGCAGCTGGCGGGTTCAACATGAAGGAGAGGTTCTCCAGGTTGGGGGGCAAGTAATAGAGATGACTCCACTGCGGGACCGTATCCCTATCTATATCGGTGCGCTGGGGCCGAAGGCCATCCGACTCACTGGGGAGATCGGAGACGGATGGATTCCCGTCATGAACGCCCCTGATGCGATGCAGGGGGACTTCGGGGAGTTGCTAGCCGGGGCCACCAGCGCGAACCGAGACGTCAAAGATGTGACAGTGGCCCCCGATGTTCTCGTTCTAGTGACCGATGATAAGCCCGGAGCCAGGCGATTGATGCGATCCACCATGGCCCGATCTATGAGCGGCCGAGGTGCCTACTTTGGGGACCGTGCAGCGAGGGCGGGTTTCCCTGAGGAAGTCGGCCGCGTTATCGATCTGTGGCGCCGAAGAAAGCGACAGGAAGCTGTTGACGTCATCTCGGACCAGATGGTCGATGCCTTTTGCCTATATGGTTCGCGGGAGGAAATCCTCGAGGGCCTTGAACACAGGAGGTCCGCCGGCTGGGGCGTGCCGCTCATCCGCTTTCCCGCCGAAGCAACTCTCGAGCAAGTGTTTCAGACTATCGAGGCGCTGGCTCCGCGCTAGACGAGATCTCCCAATATCGCTACCTGCTCTTCGACTGTACGAAGGTCCGGCAGTATAAGTGCCACTTTGCCTTCCTCATCGATTAAAACGGCTGGTCTCCTGCCCTCGGCGTTGTTGGCAACGTACTTCTCGGCGCTAGGGTCGGAGATGCCGTAGGCAGTTCCTATGGCACGGTCTGGGTCCACCAATATTCGGAAGGGAAGGTTCTCGTTCTCGACCCAAGCTAACGCGTCTTCGGCGCTACGGTCGTTTACACCGAAAAGCTCGATTCCCTTCTCCTGCCAGTTAGTCCAGTTGTCACGGTACCCGTGACTGTGCCTCGTTCAGTTTCCGCCTCCGGGTGAAGTGTAAAACCACAACCAGACCTTCTTGCCACGTAGACTTGAGAGACTAACCTTTCCCCCCCGGTGGTCAGTTGTGGTGAAGTCCGGGGCTGGATCGCCGATTTTGAGCATTAGAAGACACCTCTGGTCGCAAAGTAGTTCGTGCGTACAGTCAATTATAACGGTGTGGTGATGGACTTCTGATCATTACGAGTTGACGAGTCTTTCTACGAACGCATTCCCAATGTTGACGTCGCCTTGGA
>CAZUGG010000108.1:0-7279 GCA_964619905.1 uncultured Dehalococcoidia bacterium | reverse complement strand
AGGCCAAACGGAACCGCGCAAGGACTTGGACCGTCCGCGCTTGCCGATCGATCGGGCCTTCATCATGTCTGGGTTCGGAACTGTGGTTACCGGGACCCTTGTCGATGGAAGTTTTTTGTTAGGGCAAGAAGTCGAGCTTGTGCCCACGGGCCTGCGCGGCCGAATCCGGGGGCTTCAGACTCACCGTAAGAAGATGGAAGAAGCAGGACCTGGCCGCCGTCTTGCCGTTAACCTGAGCGGGGTGAGTCACGAGGAGGTCCACCGTGGTGATGTAGTAGCCACGCCGGGCTGGCTTACGACTACGTCAGCCGTCGACGCGCGTGTGCGCATGGTTAAGGGAGCACCTTCATCGATCAAACACAATGCATCGGTTTTGTTCCACACAGGAACTTCGGAAACGCCTGCGCGTTTTCGCCTTCTGGAAAACCAGGAGCTGGGACCAGGCGACACTGGACTGGTGCAGTTGAAACTGCAATTCCCGGTTGCATTGGTGAAAGGCGACCTATTCATCCTGCGGAATTCCTGGGGTACGGTGGCTGGTGGAGAGATCATTGAGCCTCGAGCTAAACGGCACCGTCGGTTTGATAAAGGAACTATTGACCGCCTCGAAGTACTGGAAGAAGGGTCCCCTGAAGAGCTTCTTCTGGAGGCGATTGCCTCTAGGGAACCGTGCCAGGTGAAGGTCTTGCCGGATGCGGTCAACATGTCGGCCTTGGAGGTTGAGGCTGCTATCGAGCACCTCGTGACTTTGGGGAAGCTGCTCCATTTGGGTAATACCGAACTTGGCCCCGAAGCGTATGTCCACACAGAAAGAGGCTTGGCGAGGCGGGAACAGGTGCTTGGTGATCTGCTTGGTGGGTTTCATAAACGTTATCCAACCAGGCGGGGCATGGCCAAGGAAGAGGTTCGCAGCCGCGTGAACCTGAGCCAGAACGAGTTTGGGTTGATCCTGTCAGCGCTAGAGTTAAGAGCATCTGTAGCAGAACAAGGATCACTCTTGTTTCTGCCTGGCCATGAACCGGCGGTTTCTCTGCCACAGCAGGCTGCAGTCGACGCATACCTCATTGCACTTAGGTCGGCACCCTTCAGCCCGGCTCCCGGGGAAAAGCTCGATCCGGAGCTCCTCAGTTATCTTCTTGAAATCGGAGAGGTTGTTCGTGTGGCCCCCGATGTCGTATTCGATGCCACCGCGTACGCTCAAATGCACAACAAGGTAGTAACCTACCTCAAGGAGAACGGGGCCATTACTGTGGGGCAGGTGAGAGATATGTTCGGCAGCAGCCGCAAATATGTACTGGCTTTCCTCGAACATCTTGACCAGCAGCGAATCACGCGTCGGCAGGGTGACGAACGGGTATTGAGGTAAACGTGGGTCTCGATCTTCATCAAACCATTGCACAAGTGGAGCAGATGTCCAGAGGCTTCGCGGATGGCTTTGAAGAATGGAAGAGTCGTCTCGTTCAAGCTACAGAGGCGCTTCGTGATCCCTCAGTCGCGTCTGGCTTGCCGGAGCAATCGATCCTACAGCGAGTTGAAGCCGCCGCTCCTCCCCGGCGCAGAGTTTCCTGGCTGGTGGCTGGGCTCCCGGGCGGAGTCCCCTTGAGCTTAGCTGACGGCGTGGCGCCACCTTCGGTTCCATATGACCACGTTGTAGTTGCCACGGATGGATCCCAGATATACGCTGATCGCCATGGCACCGCGAACTGCTTCCTCATCAATGTTGGCGGGATACGATTGCGGTACGGGTCAAGGCCCAGTGCAGAACTCTTCAGCCAACCAAAACTGTTCAGCAAGGGTGAGGAATTGGTGTGGGTCGATTCTAGTGGTCTCCATGACAAAGTCGTCGATGAGTCGCTGGTTGGATTGCAACGAACCGCAATGGAGGCTCAGGCTTTAGCCGACTACGTTGAGGCCGAGCCGGGCGAAGAGCCAATAGTGGCGTTGCTTGACGGCAGCCTCGTACTGTGGGAGCTGTCAGGTCGTCATTACCCCGAACATGTCAGAGAACGGATTCTTCGTGATGGCTTGCTCGACGCGCTAACGCGGATCAAGAACGTGGCGAGTCGGAGGAGTGTGGCAGTTGCCAGCTACATTAGCCGCCCACGATCTACAGAAGTGGCCAACGTGCTGCGCGTCGCCTCTTGTCCGCATAAATCCGTCGCCACTGAAGGCTGTGACAACATCTGCGGTGTAGGTAAAGGAAAGCGTGAGTGCGAGGACGCTGTGTCTGGGCTTACTGACCTAGATATCTTTGCCGAAGTGCTCGAGCCAGGAGACAGATCGCGTACCTTTGCCAGCTCATCGGATATTGTGGTCGAGTACGAACCCCACGAGGTGCGATTTTTCTACCTGAACGTCCAAGAGGAGACTATACGGCTCGAGATGCCTCAGTGGGTAGCTGACGATCCCGCTGCTATTGGCCTGCTTCATGCAGCCGTTGTGGACCAGTGCGCCAAGGGCTCTGGCTACCCCGTTGCCTTGCAGGAGGCTCACGAACGAGCAGTGCTTACTGCTGGTGACCGGCGGGCCTTCTGGATGCTGGTAGAGCAGTCGATGCGGGACAAAGGCCTCGAGACCACAGGTTCGCAGAAGGCCCGCAGCAAGCGGCTGCGGGCAATTTAGGAGATGGCGACGCATGCCCATTGACACACCTGCTGATAACCAACCATCCCGATCTGGATACGAGAGTGATCTACCCGAACGTGTGGGCGAGGTTGTTCAGTCGGAAACGGATGTATTCACAGCGGAATGCAAAGCTCTGGGTAATCCGCCGTCCCTTGGGAGTCTTGTCACCGCACCCGATGGGGCAGTAGAAGTATTTGGCGTTGTGTTCCACGCTGCGACGAGGGGTCTCGATCGAACTAGACCGGTCATGGCTCTCGGAGAAGACGACGAAACTGAAGACGATTTGCACGCCAGGCATCCTCAGTTGACCCAGCTTCTCCGGACGGAATTTTCTGCAATTGTAGTTGGGTATCGAACAGCGGGATCGATCTCACATGTGCTGCCCCCGAGACCAGCCCGGCTGCACGGGTTTGTCCATATTGTCGGTCGTGAGACCCTACGTTCCTTTACACAGTCGCTGCAGTTCATCTCGAATTTGGTCCTATCGTCGCTGCCTAGTGCGGACCACGCTACGGCCGCATTCGTTCGTCAGGCACTCTACGCTCAGGATGACGCCGATAAGTTCCAGCTTGTTGTGGGAAAGGAACTTGCGCGTCTCCTCTACCGAGACGTACACCGCCTGAACACTCTGCTACGCATGGTGCACTCGTAGCAGGACCAGGCTCCTTCCACTCGTATACTGCGGGTCTACTTGCTCTAGCGGAGGTGCACCATGCGCGGACTGCCCCGAAAGGCTCGTGCGATGTACGACAAGATTGCCCCTCGATATGGGGAGATTACGGACGAGATACTTTTTGGCGAGATCTGGGACCGGCCCAATCTAACCCATCGCGAGCGGAGCCTCTGCGTTATCGCGGCATTGACTGCACTCTATCGTACTGACCAAATTCGAGCTCACGTACAACTTGGGATAACAAATGGCTGCACTCAGGATGAGATCGCTGAGGTGATGCTGTTGATGGCTTTCTACGCGAGTTGGCCTTGTGCCGGAAATGCACTACGAGTGGCGTCCGAAGTATTCGAGGCGTAAGCGTTGCCGAACGACTGACGCTTCAGAAAACTCACGGTTCTGAAGCGTTGGGTTCGAAAAGGTTGGTAAGCAACTTGAGGATGCCGAGGCCTTCCTGTTGAGATTGGCGCGAGGCTTGAGTAGCTCCTGCTGAGGAGACTTTGTAAAAAATTTCACTTGAAAGCCCTATGCCCCTGTGCTACATTGATCGCCGCGTACTCAGGGCCGCGCTGCAACCTGGAAGAGGGACTGCGTGATTCATCTAATGCGCTTCAGGCTTTGGGGGCTGCGTTGAGCGAGTTCGGCTTCATCGGTATCTTCCTGATCTTCGCCACGGCCATCCCGTTGAGTATGCTTCTCGTGCCGTACGTTCTCACAGTGATTCGGGTTAAGCCGCACGCTCCCGACAGTGTTAAGAGCGACACTTATGAGTGCGGCGTGCGTGCTGTGGGCGGATCTTGGGTTCGATTCAATTTTCGCTACTACTACTTTGCGCTCTCGTTCCTCATTTTTGACATCGAGGCGGTCTTTCTGTTTCCGTGGGCGGTGAATGCCCGCGGCTTAGAATGGTTTGGCTTTGGTGCAGTCACAGTCTTCGTTGGCATTATCACAATCGGACTTCTTTACGAATGGCGAAAGCGCGCCTTGAAATGGAGTTAATCGGTGTCTGACTTGGGTGATGCTTACACGATCCCGCGCGAATTGTCTCGGCGTCTGGACGAGGAAGAAGGCGCCGAGATTAACCAATTGATTCTGGAATCGCCGCGTCAGGTTGTGGACGATCCGATCGTGATCTCCGAGGACGTGCGAAGGAATGTGCTCGTAACTTCTGTTGATGCCTTAGTCTCCTGGGGCCGCAAAAATTCTATGTGGCCGCTCACGTTTGGTTTAGCGTGCTGCGCCTTCGAGATGATTGGTAGTGCCATGTCGCGCTTTGACATCGCCCGCTTCGGCATGGAAGCCTTTAGAGCCTCGCCTCGACAGGCTGATCTCATGATCGTGTCTGGGACAGTGACGTGGAAGATGGCAGTTCCCATTAAGCGCATCTACCAGCAAATGGCAGAGCCGCGGTGGGTGATCTCAATGGGCGTGTGTGCCACTAGTGGGGGTCCTTACTACGAGTCATATAGTGTCGTGCCCGGAGTCAACCGTATCGTGCCTGTCGATGTGTATGTGCCAGGGTGTCCACCCCGGCCCGACGCACTGTTGTACGCGATCATGAAGCTCCACGAGAAGGTAAAAAGGGGGAGCATCGGGAAGCGTAGGTCCTTCACTCGTGACTAGGATCCTCTCTGGAGACGAAGTCGCCGATCGGCTACTTGGTGAGTTCCCTGATTTGGCTGTTGAGAGGGAGCATGAAGCGGTATTGGTGGACGCCTCGATGATTGTGGAGGTGTCACGTTTTCTACACGCAGATCACGATCTCGATCTTGCCGCTTTAATCCATCTCACTGCTGTTGACTACGTTGATTACTTTGAAATCGTGTACCGGATCACATCTTACCGCCGGAATCATGGAGCTCTGTTGAAGACGCGAGCCTATGACCGAGTAGAACCTGTTGTTCCGAGCGTGACCACCATTTGGAGCTCTGCGACCTTTCAGGAGCGTGAGGTTTTCGACCTCATGGGGGTGCGGTTTGATGGGCATCCTGAACTCAAGCGGATTGTCTTGTGGGAGGGCTTCGACGGGCACCCCTTGCGAAAGGACTTTCTATTGCAGAGGCCTTAGCCTCAGTAACGTCCGAGTACCAGAACCGTGACACTTAAGTCAGAGCCAATCACTGTCAACTTGGGTCCACATCACCCGAGTACCCATGGGGTCTTCCGTGTTCGCGTTGTTTTTGACGGCGAAGTAATAAAGGATGTGGAGCCGATCTTCGGCTACCTCCATCGCGGATCGGAAAAACTGGCGGAAGAACGTACGTGGACCCAGGTGGTGACTCTTACAGACCGACTGGATTACACAGCCTCGATGTCGAACAACTTGGCTTATGTCCTGGGCGTGGAGAAGCTCTTAAGCATTGAGGTTCCAGAGCGGGCTATGTATATCCGTGTCCTGATGGCGGAGCTTATGAGGATTGCTTCACACCAGATCGCCACTGGGTTTTTCATGCAGGATCTTGGAGCTTTTGCGACGCCGTTGATGTACATGTTCAGGGACCGCGAGCGGATCCTGGACCTCTTCGAGATGGTGTGCGGGGCTAGGATTACACACAGCTACATGCGACCAGGCGGGGTAAACGATGATTTGCCGCCGGAGTTCTTTCCCGCGCTGCAAGAGGTAATTGACGAACTACCGGGTAAGTTCGACGAGTACGAGCAGTTGATGCGAGAGAATGAGATCCTTATTAGCCGATGTAAGGGCGTCGGCGTCCTGCCCCAAGACCTGGCAGTGAACTCTGGAGCGACTGGGCCGGTGCTGCGTGCTAGCGGGGTCGATTGGGATCTGCGCAAGGCGAACCCGTACGAGATTTATGATCGACTCGATTTCGACATCCCCACCGGTCGTAATGGCGACATCTACGATCGGTTTCTAATACGACTCGAAGAGATGCGGCAGAGTCTGCGGATAATCCTCCAGGTACTTGAACAGCTGCCCCATGGACCGCATCGGACTGAGCTACCTATGCTGCTCCGTCCCCCCGCCGGTGAGGCGTATGGCCAAGTGGAGGCACCAAAAGGAGAACTCGGCTTTTACCTAGTGAGCGATGGCAGCATCGCGCCTTATCGTTGCGCCATCCGCTCTCCGTCACTGATCAACTTGACAGCTTTGCCCCAGATGCTAATTGGTTGGAAGATGGCAGACCTGGTCACCATCTTTGGCAGCATCGACATCAATATGGGCGAGGTTGATCGGTAATGCAGCACCTGGCGACTGGTTGCAAGCCTGACGGTTTCTGGACCGAGATGTCGTTGTGGGAGGAATGGGGAATCAACTTTCTCCCACGCATGGGGGACGGTATCTGCAGGGTTATGGGCGGGGCCACCGACGGTGGTTGGCCAGACGAGCTCATCTTTATTGTCCTCGGTGTCATTGGGAGTTTGATCCTGGTGAACTTCGCTGCTGTGGGTGTGCCCTACGTTGTGCTGGTGGAGCGGAAGTTGCTTGGCCGGTTCACACAGCGGCCAGGACCGAATCGGGTAGGTGTTTTCGGGGTACTCCAACCGATCGCGGATGCAATCAAGCTAATGACCAAAGAGGACACGACGCCCCGTGCTGCTGACAAGCTCCTCTTTGGTCTGGCACCGCTCGCATTCGCAGCTATGATCATTGCCATGTTCGCAGTAATCCCGTTCGCTCCTCTTGGCGCTGTACTGGCCGACATTGACGTCGGGATTTTATTCGTCATTGGCGTGACCACGTCGGCCGAGATTGCTGTCTTTATGGGAGGTTGGAGCTCCAACAACAAGTACTCGCTGTTTGGTGCTATGCGAGCCGTTGCCCTCTTGGTGAGTTACGAGATCCCCCTCGTGCTCTCGATTATGGGGGTAGTGATTCTGACAGGGAGCCTCAACCTCACCGAGATTGTCGAGCAGCAGCGCTTTGTGCCGAACCTTGCATGGATGCCTTTGGGCTTCATGATCTTCGCGATCGCTGTCTCCGCGGAACTGAACAGAGCCCCATTCGATCTATTAGAGGCCGAG
>CAZUGG010000107.1:0-3848 GCA_964619905.1 uncultured Dehalococcoidia bacterium | reverse complement strand
TAAACGTTGCCTATGGCGAAGAGACGGACTGTGGGATGAGCGGATGAGGTAGGTGCTGCCAGCGTTCTTGGTGGTAGTCTTGGCGGTCGTCGGATGTGGCGGTAGTTCTACGACTACCCCGGCACTAGTCACTTCTCAAACAGCGGTCGTTGTACTAAAAGAGTTCATGGCGCTCCCTTTCACCAAAGATCATGAACCCTTTGGGATCATGCCGATGGGGGAAACGATCAACCACCCCCCGCCTAAGTCGCCCAACGGCCATCCAGGGCTCGATTTCCAGTGGGAGTACAAGGCGCCCATTGTCGCCGTCGCGGATGGCGAGGTGGTGGAAATCCTTTCGTCTGTCCATAAGGAGACGGGAATCTTTAACTACCTTGTCTCCGTAATCACCGGCCAGTTCATCGTGAACTACACAACTTTAGAATCCTTGGACGAACGGATTGAAAAGGGCCGTCAGGTCGTGGAGGGCCAAATGATCGGGTATCCAACTCCCGTTCAGAAAGGCCATCAGGCGCATATGATTCATTGGGACTTCGGGACATACGAAAAGCACGAGCCCCGAACCGATCCCGAGGGGATCACGTGGGAGTATTCGACCAAGAGAATGTGCCCGGTCCCATACTTCACTGAGTCCGAACGACAACGACTGTTCCGCATCTGGGAGTCCGCTTCCTACTGGGCAAAGGATCAGTTCCCAGAACTATGTAATGGCACGTGGAAGAATTACTAAAGGTCGGGGTTATTCGGCCAACGAGATGAAATAGACCGCTAGCAGCAGGCAGGACCTCAGGACTTTGGGTTTAGCGAAGCCCTAAACCTCTCGAGGCAACGAGGTTCAGCTGGATCTCGTGCGTGCCGCCGTTGAAGGTGCGGGAGACGGACTTCAAATACCAGACCATGAATTTGCCGTGCAGCGGGGAATTCTTAACCTCTTCACCGTACTGACCCAGTTGGCCGTATAGTCCAAGGATCCGCATACCTGTGGCGATGATTCGTTGGCTCAGTGGACCGACGATGGCCTTACAACCGGAAGCTGCGGCGCTCACCTCGCCGCCGATAGACTGAAGCCAGCCAACTCGATAATTGATTAGCCGAGCTATGTTGCACTCGATATACCGATCAGCCAGCATGTTGCGAGCGATGGGGTCAGTTCCTACTGGCCGCTCCCTCATATAAGACGTGAGATCATCAAGATAGTGTCGAAGAGTGGAAACGAAGTCGATCTGGGACCGCTCACCACTCAGTTGGTTCATTGCGACGTACCAGCCTTGGTTAACTTCTCCGACTAAGTTCTCAACTGGCACTAGTACGTCAGTAAAAAACACCTCGTTCTCGTCCATCGAACCATGCATCTGGACGATCGGGCGAACTGTGACACCAGGACTGTGCATATCGACCAATAGCATGCTAATGCCCTTGTGCTTTGGAGCGTCAGGGTCGGTGCGCACGAGCATGAAAATCCAATCAGCAAAGTTCGCCTGGCTGGTCCAGATTTTCTGGCCAGTGACACGGAAGTAATCGCCATCCCGCTCCGCTTTGGTGGAGAGACTGGCAAGATCTGAGCCTGATTCGGGTTCACTGTAGCCCTGACACCACCAGTCCTGTCCCTTGATCATGGAGGGAAGGAACCGCTCCTTTTGCTCCTCGGTACCACTACCAAGGAGTACGGGTCCGGCCATATTTATGCCCTGCCGATTGAGCCCCCAGTTCTCGTAATAGCCCATCTCTTCTTTAAAAATGAACTGTTCTTGCCAGGTACCGGGGCTTCCGCCGTACTCCTCGGGCCAGCCAATTCCAAGCCAGCCAGCGTCAGCGATGTTTTTCCCAAGGTCTTTGATAGTGGAGACATACCACTGCTCATATTCCTCAGCACCAGCACGCGGTGGGTTTTCATAAAACGGCTTTATCTCTTTGCCGATGAACTCTTTCACCCGTTGCCGAAAGGCTTCTTGCGCTGGGGTCTGTGCGAACTCCATTTAATTGATTTTGTCGAGCGAGTACACGGTGTCAACGCAATTGTTTGCTGCGTCCCACGCTTTCATCTTTGGTGACGACATAAGTGTTTGGAAAGCGTCCATATCAATAACGTTCAACATGGTGACGACCTTGTGGTCGTTCACTGCAGCAATTTCCCAGTCTCCTACAACGTTGCGCATCTCCGCATCAAATTCTTTGACCATGGATTTGAAGTCTTCCACAGTGCAGTCAAAGGTCGACACAACACAAAGATTCATTTCACTCTCCGTTCGAGTAAGGCGTTAGCCCTGTCCCTTGTTAGAGCAGGGGCAGCGATCTCTCATTTTACCCAACCAAGTGAGAGTGGGAATCACCAAGGCTATAATGCCGCCCATGCGTGTTGGATTCCTGACCACAATCGCAGCGTCGTCGGGGGAGGCCCGCGCCGCCTTGGCTCTGCTGAGTTGGTTTTGGTTGGTTTGGCTCATCCTGTTCTGTCTTGTTTACTTCATAAAATGGTTGTGAAGATTAGCGGGGGCGTTGGACCCGTTAGAATATAGTTGAACACGAAGCCGCTCCGGAGAGATCTGTATGCCATTCATTACCGAACTAGCTGCCCAACGAGGAGAGCTATCTGACGTTCAGTCACAAGTACTAGAGGCTCTGGAGGGCAATCCCGACCGCGTGTTTCGAACGACGCCCGAGGACCTCATAGAACTTAAACGCTTGTTGGTTCCGAATCCAGGCCCTGGCGCTGGGGGACGGCCCACTCACAGCAAAGGCATAAAGTCGGCATTAAAGGTGCTGCACAAACAGGGCAGGATCGGCTTCGCCACTGTCCACCACGAGACATATTATGGAAGCCATGCATCCATTGATCGTCTGCAGAAAGCTCTAGAGCCGGATCAAGCTTAGCGGCTTCTGGAGCGGTACCTAGGCTGTTCCTACGCGGTCTGTCGGTTTTGGTCGTCGGTTGGCTGCTGCACTTCGCACCTCAGGTTTGAAGTGCGGACTTTAGCCTAGTTCCATTCCCAAATCTCCCAAGTCGCCGCCCCTTCCGCATCTACGTCCCAGTGGTAAACGCAAGCTTTCCCGTTAAGGGAGGATAAGGAAGGCGCAGATGTCTCGAAATACACAGCTCCCCGAAACTTCACGCCGCCATCCTCAGTGAATTGGCCGATGCCGGTTGCCCTGAAGGTCGCCACCCCATCGGAAGCCATTACCACGCCTTGATTGGGGCATTCTCCATAGACCGTACCATCTGCTCGCATCTCGCCATGGTAGCCCGCTAGTATCTTGACCTCGACTCCAGCTAAAGACCCTCCCCCTTCGGCATTTGTCTGGAACCTGGGTAAAGCACCATCCGCTGGTAGTGCTGCCTGTGTGGCAACCGCACGCAATGAACCAACTTTGTCGCCCAACATAGTCTCGACTCCTTATTTTTCTTCTGGGAACTCGCCGCATTATAGCCAGGGAGGCAACTGCTAGTCTGCGGGTTTCAGGCTCAACGATCTCGCTATAATGCCGCCCATCGCGACGCAGGATGAGGAAGACAGCGTATGAAACGGATCCTCGTGGTGATGGTGATTGCTGCGATCCTTGTCGTAGTGAGACTTTTGAGGGACTAGAGATTGGGCACTCTCCAGGCATTACTCGCGACGCTGTTCGAAGACAATCCCGCATGCGGGCAGAAGTTGATGCTGGCCGTACAAGCGCTTCAGGTAGAAAAAAGGGGAACTGCCATTTGCGTCTAGCGCTAAACCTTCAACATGTGCGAACCTTGTCTATGTTCCTGAGTGCATCCTTGATGTGCTTTAGCTCGTGAGGGTCTAGGGGTCCTGCGTAGCCAGGAACTGAGAAGAAAGGCCCGGTAGCTCCCCGGGCCTTTCGCC
>CAZUGG010000106.1:0-9096 GCA_964619905.1 uncultured Dehalococcoidia bacterium | reverse complement strand
CCATCGGCCGCATTTCTACAGTCAGCGGGATGTGGCGCCTCGACGTCATAGAAGAATAGAGTCCTCAGTGTTAGCTACATAAAAAAACATGTTTAGCGATGTGACCAGAGATTTCTTGGAAAAGAATGGGATGGGAGTTCTAACCACATTCCGCCGCAACGGTGGAGCCCAAATGAGTGTCGTCACATGCGGCCTATACCAAGGCACAATGGCGTTCACAGCCGAGGGGCATAGGGCCAAAGTCTTAAACCTGAAGCGAAACAATCGGTGCTCTCTACTCATCTCGCAGCGCGATTGGTGGGGGTACCTAGTACTCGAAGGTGAGGCTCGAATCCTAGACAACAACACTACCCGTCCAGAGAAGCTACGATTGGCGCTCCGAGATATCTATAAGGCCGCCGCGCGCAAAGACCACCCTGATTGGGAAGAGTACGACGAGGCAATGACGAGGGAGCGTCGAGTCGGGATCATCATAGTTCCACAAAAAACCTACGGCTCGGTGCTTTAGCCGATTCAGGAGGATGCTGCATGAAGGCAGCGGTGTTCTACGAGGCCCACCAGCCTCTTGTGATCGAAGAGATCAACGTCTCTGCTCCTATCGGACGTGAGGTGCTAGTGAGAACGACCGCTAGCGGCGTTTGTCACAGCGACCTCCACTACGTCGACGGGACTGGGACCCTCCCAGGGCCTACCGTTCTCGGCCACGAGGCGACCGGTATAGTCGAAGCAGTGGGTCCCGAAGTCACCTACGTTAAACCTGGCGACCGGATCATTGCCTGCCCGTCGGTCTTTTGCGGCGAATGCGAATCCTGCCTAACGGGCAACCCTGCCAGATGTGACAACCGTCCCAAACGCAAGAACGAAGATGGGCCGCGTCTACGCAAGAATGACGAGCAGATATGGCAGTTCGCCAACGTCTCCAGTTATGCGGAGAAAATGCTACTCCACGAGAATGGCATCGTTCGGGTAGAAGACGACATACCTCACGAGATAATGGCCTTGATCGGCTGCGGAGTAACCACCGGGCTCGGCGCCACAATTAACACAGCGAAAGTCACCCCCGCATCAACGGTAGCAGTCTTCGGGTGTGGTGGCGTTGGGCTTTCGGCAATACAGGGTGCTGCTATCTGCGGTGCCCGTATGATCATCGCCATCGATATAAACGAGTTCAAGCTCAAAACCGCCTTGCAGCTGGGGGCCACTCATATCGTGGATGCTTCATCTCGAGACCCGGTTCAGGGAATTCAAGATCTCACGAGCGGAGGCGTAGACTTCTCATTCGAAGCCCTCGGTATGAAACAAACGGCAGAACAGGCTTACGAATCTCTGCGCCGCGGCGGCACGGCCACAATCATCGGCGTGCTTCCTGAAGGGGAAAAGGTCGAAATCACCGGAAACTCGTTGCTCCGAGAAAAGAAACTCCAGGGAAGCATCATGGGGTCCAATCGATTCCGCGTCGACATGCCAATTTACATCGAGCTCTACAAACAAGGGCGGCTCAAACTAGATGAGATGGTTACACGCCGTGGCCGTCTCGAGGACGTCAACGAGGCATTCCGAGCTATGAAGGCTGGTGAAGTAGCCCGCACTGTATTAGTGTTCGACTAAGATCCTCAGTGCTAATAACCAGAGATTGACGTGCCCGATTTCGTGAATTTGCAAACCTGCATCGAGTCCGTCCTATTTACTCCAACATCGAGTTCTGTGACACCCATTTTCGTTGACACTACTTCTGTCGCGATGCTAAAATCTCGCGTAGGTTCGTGTAGCTCTTATCGAGAGAGGCGGAGGGACAGGCCCTGAGAAGCCCGGCAACCGATTGAGGCACAGTCTCAACACGGTGCCAAGTCCTCCCCCACAGGGGGGAAGATGAGAGTACAGCATCAATTTGCACGTCTCTCAGATCGAGAGATTTTTTATTGTCCGCGAGTTTCGGCATGAAGGCGTCCACAATCCAGACGCCGATGGCGACCATAGAATGGAAGAGGGGCAAGGTTCGCCTGCTCGATCAGACCAAATTGCCCAATGCGACGATTTTCATCGATATCGCTGACTATCGGCAAATGATCGAGGCTATTAAGTCACTGCGGATACGTGGAGCGCCGGCCATCGGAGTCGCCGCCGCATACGGGATCGTGTTGGGAGCCAAAGAGGCAGCTCAAACAAGCAGGACCCGTTTCGCTGAAAGAGTCGCAGAGATCTCCCGGGAAATCGTGGCGGCGCGCCCAACAGCGGTAAATATGGCCTGGGCTGCCGCCAGGCTCGAGCAGGTACTTCACCAAAACCAGGAGCCCGAGGCGATCATCGACGCGCTTCTTAACGAGGCCCACATGATTCTCAAAGATGACCTCGACGCTGGACGAGCGATGGGGTCACATGGAGCTAAACTCATTCCGAACGAAGCAACGGTATTGACCCACTGCAATGCGGGTAGTCTCGCAACTTCCGGCTATGGAACAGCACTTGGCGTGATCAGATCCGCTAGAGCATTAGGTAAATCCCTCAAGGTGATCGCAACTGAGACCCGTCCCCTCCTACAGGGAGCCCGGCTTACGTCGTGGGAATTAATGCAAGACGGCTTTGACACTACGCTAATTACAGATTCCATGGGGGGCCACTTTTTGAAGTCAGGCTCGATTGCCTGCACCATCGTTGGGGCTGACCGCATTGCAATGAACGGCGACGTTGCCAACAAGATTGGCACCTACTCGCTAGCGGTGCTCTCAAAAGAAAATGGGGTCCCTTTCTACGTAGTGGCACCAGTAAGCACGATAGACCCGGCAATCTCTGACGGCGGCCAAATCCCCGTCGAGGAGCGTCAGCCTGAAGAGATCACGTCCTGGGGCGGGGTGCAAACAGCGCCCGAAGGGGTAAATGTCGCCAATCCTGCTTTCGACGTTACTCCCAATCACTACGTGTCCGCCATCGTCACCGAGCGCGGCATAGCACGACAACCCTACGGCACGACACTAGCCAGGATGGTCGCTTGAACAAGAATCCTCAAGCCGAGCTCGGCGTCATTGGAGGAAGTGGCCTTTACAACATGGATGGCCTCGCCGACCGTGAAGAAATAATGCCGTCGACTCCTTTTGGGGAGCCGAGCGATAAGATTATCGTCGGCACACTACACGGGATAAGGCTGGCCTTCCTCCCCCGCCATGGCGTCACCCATCGGTTGAGCCCAAGCGAGGTCCCTTTCAGAGCGAACATTTTTGCGTTGAAGTCCATCGGCGTTCACTCGCTCATATCGGTGAGTGCAGTCGGAAGTCTGCATGAAAATATCCGACCCCTGGACATGGTGATGCCCGACCAGGTCATAGATCGGACCAAGGGACGACCCAGCACATTCTTCAAAGATGGGATTGTGGCGCATGTAGGATTCGCTGAACCCTTCTGCCCAGACCTGGGCCGGATCTTGCACGAAGAGGCTTCCGCCATAGGGGTTCGATCGCACTTAGGTGGTACCTACGTTGCCATGGAAGGTCCGCAGTTCTCCACTCGAGCCGAATCCGAACTTTATCGGTCATGGGGAGGTTCCGTGATAGGAATGACGGCTCTACCGGAAGCAAAGCTCGCCCGTGAGGCTGAGATCTGCTACGCGACCCTAGCATGCTCGACTGATTATGACTGTTGGCATCCGGACCACGACGACGTCACCGTCGATCTAATACTGAAGAACCTTAACCAAAACGTGTCGCGTGCCAAAGAAATCATCCGAAGGACAGCGGCTAGGCTTGGCGATCATCCGAGTTGTCAATTTAATGACGCGCTTCGCGACGCAATCGTTACCCCGCCGGAACTTATTCCAGAGAAGTTGCGCCGCGAATTGGCACCGCTGATCAGCAAGTATGCAGGAGTATCATGAGATTAGAGAGTCTGTTATCCAAATCTACCAGGGACCTATAGTAATCAACACTGTACGATGGACCGTAGTACTGGCCCGATTTATACGGCACGAGCATAGAGCGGTGGTGAGAGAGAGCTAGGAATGATAGGAGAGAAGAATGGCGGCGACTAGTCCCCAAGAACCTTTCAAGCGAATTAATGTTGAAGAAGCCCAACAACTGATAGCCAGCGGTAACGTCGAGTTGATTGACGTAAGACAACCGGCAGAGTACGCCGTAGGCCATATCCGAGGGGCAAAGCTGATTCCTGTAGACGCTCTTTTCGAGCGCATCGGTGACTTAGCTGATGATCGAGACGTCGTGTTCTACTGCGCGGTGGGCGTGAGAAGCGCTCTAGCCTGCGAGATTGGTGCGGCAATGGGACTGACTCGATGCCACAACGTAGAAGGCGGCTTCGACGCATGGACAGCAGCCGACTACCCATCAGAAACAGAGACCGCAACTCTGAACTAGCATCCTAAGCAAAAGTAAGCCGTGTTAACAAGCTAGGCTCGCCTAATCTGCAAGCCTACCGCCATAACACTATGAAAGGGGATTCATGTCCGCATATGACGTGAAGGACACCTCACTCGCGGAGGACGGAGTTAAACGCATCGAGTGGGCAGCTCGTGAGATGCCCGTTCTGCGGGTAATCAGGGATCGGTTCGAGAGCGAAAAGCCGCTTCGAGGCCAAACACTAGCTTGTTGTCTTCATGTCACCACGGAGACCGCGAACCTCCTCCTAACACTTCAAAGCGGTGGCGCAGAAGTCTCGGTCTGTGCAAGCAATCCCCTCAGCACCCAGGATGAGGTAGCTGCCGCACTCGCAACGCAATATAACATCCCCACTTTCGCCATTAAGGGGGAAGATAATGCTACTTACTATAAACACCTATCGTCAGTCCTAGACACTAAGCCGACGGTGCCCGTTGATGACGGCGCGGATCTCGTGGCGACAGTGCACCAAAGCCGCCAGGAACTACTGGACACCATAGTGGCAGGCATGGAAGAGACCACAACCGGAATTATCCGGCTTAAGAGCATGTCAGCCGACGGTGCCCTGAAGTACCCAATCATCGCCGTGAACGACGCTGACACCAAGCACTACTTCGACAATCGCTACGGAACGGGTCAGAGCACACTCGATGGAATCACTCGTGCCACTAATGTCCTATGGGCTGGCAAACACGTTGTAGTCGTAGGATATGGCTGGTGTGGAAGAGGCGTTGCTTCGCGGGCCAAAGGTCTCGGTAGCCAGGTAGTCGTAACAGAGGTCGACGCGGTTCGGGCTTTAGAAGCCGCTATGGATGGCTTCCAGGTAATGCCAATGGGTGAAGCAGCAAAAATCGGAGACATCTTCATCACAGTCACAGGTGGAATGTCGGGCCTCGACGCTAAGCATTTCGAGGTAATGAAAGATGGCGCGATCATGGCTAACAGTGGCCATTTCAATGTAGAAATCAATATCGATGCGTTGAAGAACATGTCAGAGGGTCACGAGGAGTTGAGACCTTTTGTCGAGCAATACACACTGGGAGATGGCAGGCGTCTAATTCTGCTCGCAGATGGACGCCTGATAAATCTATCTGCCGCTGAGGGCCACCCAGCTAGCGTCATGGACATGAGTTTCGCCAACCAAGCGCTTTGCGCCGAATACGTGGCCAAGCTCGATCAGCCCTTGAATGTAGCCGTGCACCCAGTGCCCAAAGACATCGATCAACAGATCGCCAGCCTGAAATTGAGCTCCATGGGGATGTCAATCGACACCCTCAGCCCCGAGCAAAAAACATATCTGGAGAGCTGGTCAGTCGGCACTTAAATAAGCCTATTTAGCCAGCCCCAGCCGGAGGAATCGTATGACCTTCACCTTCATGGAATCCCCTTCATATCTGTTCACCTCAGAGTCAGTCACTGAAGGACACCCCGACAAACTCTGCGACCAGATATCAGATGCAATCCTAGATGCCGTGTTAATTCGTGATCCAAGGGCACGGGTCGCGGTTGAGACCGCAACAACCACAGGTCTGGTCGCAGTCATGGGAGAGCTCTCGACAGAGGTCTACGTCGACATACCCAAGATCGTTCGAGAGGCGATTCGAGAAGCCGGTTACGTCAAACCGGAGTATGGAATCGACTTCCAAAGCTGCGGGATTATCGTTTCCTTAAAAGAGCAATCCAACGATATAGCCCTTGGGGTCGACGAGTCGAAAGAGGCCAAGGAGCACGGTTCAGACCGTGATGATCTGGATCTCATCGGAGCGGGTGACCAAGGTATGATGGTCGGTTTCGCATGCGATGAAAGCGAACCTTATGAGCCGGGAACTTTCATGCCCCTCCCAATTTTCCTTGCGCACAGGATGACCCAGCGTCTTGCGGAACTTAGGCGGAACCTAACACTCCCCTACCTCCGTCCCGATGGGAAATCACAGGTCACAATAGAGTACAGTCATGGCAAACCTAAACGGGTCCACACGGCCGTCGTGAGCACACAGCACGACCCTCAGGTGTCCATCGACGTCATTCAACGGGACATGGAAGAAGAGGTCATTAGGCATGTCATTCCGCGCCATCTGCAAGACGACGAGACCAAGTACTTCGTAAACCCGACTGGTCGCTTCGTTATAGGGGGACCGCCCGGCGACGCTGGCCTCACCGGCCGTAAGATCCTAGTCGACACCTATGGTAGCGTTGCGCGGCATGGCGGCGGTGCCTTCTCGGGTAAGGACCCAACAAAAGTGGACCGTTCGGGCGCTTACGCCGCGAGGTGGGTCGCGAAGACTCTCGTCGCGGCTGGCGTAGCGGAGCGAGTCGAAATACAGCTCTCCTACGCGATCGGTGTGGCTCAACCCATCTCGATCTCGATCGAGACATTTGGCACCGGAAAAGTCTCCGACCAAGAAATTCTAGGCTTGATTGACCGACACTTCGACCTTCGCCCAGGTGCGATCATGAAAGACCTCCATTTGCAACGACCAATCTACGCTCCAACTGCAAAATACGGGCATTTCGGTCGAAGCGATGTCTCGTTCCCTTGGGAAGAAACCAGCCGGGCAGCAGCCATCGCAAAAGAGGCGAGACTAACCAATGCTCGAAAGCCAGCGGCGGCGGCCGAAGCGGGCACATCCAGTGTAGACGCATAGAACCATTAGGAGCGAAAGATCTGGGCCATGGGTGTCAAACCTATCAAGTTCGGCACGGATGGGTGGAGAGCTGTCCTTGCCGAGGACTACACGTTTGAAAACGTTCGCGCCTGCGCCCAGGGGGTTGCTTCGTACCTTAAGGAAAACGGTTTAGCCAGCAGAGGTCTAGTCGTAGCTTACGACACGAGGTTCGCTTCACAGGATTTCGCGGCAGCGACGGCAGAAGTTGTAGCTGCAAACGGTATAAACGTCGCATTGTGTGACCGACCATGTCCGACGCCAGTAGCCAGCTACAACGTCTTGGTCCGAAACGCAGGCGGCGCCGCCGTTATCACCGCTAGCCATAACCCGCCTGAGTGGAATGGCTTCAAGTACAAGCCCGAGTACGCCGGCAGCGCCTCTCCTGAAATCGTGGCCGATCTTGAAGAGCATATCGCGGAGGCGCAACACGGAGGCACTAAGAGCGGAGCGGGTAACGGCACAATCACCGAATTCAATCCTCTCGAACCCTATATCAAACATTTAAACCAGCTCCTTGATCTCGACGAGATCAAGAAAGCAGGTTTGGAGGTCGTTGTAGACTCTATGCATGGCGCAGGTGCAGGTCTAACCCAAAGACTTATCGGAGGCGGGGAGACGACGGTTCGGGAGCTGAGATCTGAACACAACCCGGCATTCCCTGGAATGGTTCAGCCGGAGCCAATCCGGCAAAACCTCGAGCCCCTCATCAGTGCGGTATCTGGTTCGACCGCCACCGTAGGACTAGCCACCGACGGAGATGCCGACCGTTTAGGACTGACCGACGAAAACGGTGCATTCCTAACACAACTCCAAACACTAGCGCTGCTTGCGTTATATCTGCTAGAGGTAAGGGGCCAGCGGGGTCCATTGGTGAAATCAATCACCACAACCAGCATGCTGAACCGCCTTGGCGATATTTACGACGTCCGCGTATTTGAAACCCCTGTTGGGTTCAAGCACCTCGGTCCAGTAATGATACGCGAGAATGCCTTGATCGGAGGTGAGGAGAGCGGGGGTTACGGTTTCCGCGGGCACATCCCTGAACGGGACGGCATCCTCTCTGGTCTCTATATACTGTCCATGATGGTGAAGTTGGGAAAGAAGCCTTCCGAGCTGATCGAACTCCTATACGAGACGGTGGGTCCTCACTACTACGATCGGGTCGATGTTAAAACTGATCCAGCTCAGCACGACGCCACAATTGCAAAGCTAGCCAGCATAGAGCCGCGACTACTCGCCGGAAGAGAGGTCTCGTCGATTGACACTCAAGATGGCTTCCGGTTCTTGCTCAGCGATGGGTCCTGGTCTCTTATTCGTTTCTCGGGAACAGAGCCCCTGATGCGAGTCTACTGTGAGTCATCAAGTCCGGCACGAGTCCAAGAGTTGTTGGCGGAAACCCAAAAGCTAATAGATCTCTAATATGCATCCCCTCGACGACCCAAGCGTTTACTCACAGCACGACCCAAGCAGAATGGGTCGGCTTATAGAACAGATGCCCAACCATTGCGCCGAAGCATACACAACCTCGCAGGCATTCACTCTCCCCAGGGAGTATCGGAAGGCCGAGCGTTTGTTAGTGGTAGGAATGGGTGGTTCAGCGATCGCAGGTGATGTCATATCGGGGCTGCAGTCATTCGACCACGGCACACCGTTGAACGTGGTGCGCGACTACACACCAGACTTAGAAATCGATCATCGCACGCTAGTCATTGCTTCAAGCTTCTCCGGCAATACCGAGGAAACCCTGTCCGCATTGGACTACGCGATGATCCGCGGAGCCCGTTGCATGGCGATCACAACAGGAGGCGAGTTGGGGGAAATGGCAAAGTCCCGAGGGCTACCGCTATTAACCTTCTCTTTTGACGGTCCCCCTCGCAGCAGTATCGGCTGGGGAGTCTTCGCCCTGCTAGGCATCTTACGAAACTTAGGATACGACGCACCCATCCGGGATGTTACCCGTGCCATAGAAGACCTCAGCGCCCTCGCCGACGCGATTCACCCCGATGTCTTGGAGAGCCACAACCCGGCCAAGCAGCTTGCCGCTAACATCG
>CAZUGG010000105.1:0-6298 GCA_964619905.1 uncultured Dehalococcoidia bacterium | reverse complement strand
GCCCAACTGTGCCCACACCATGGGTCCATCCATCGTCACGGTAAACGGTGACACGGCTACGGCGACTGGATACTCTCGGGTCTATGTCCGGAAGGGCGATGAGTTTAGCCTCTGGCGTCTGTCGACTAACCGGTGGGAGTTCAAACGCCGGGACGGACGCTGGCTGGTACATCGACGCGAGAACGCACTCGTGGGAACCCCTAAGGCTCAGGAAATCTTCAAAAGAGGATTGGTTAAGTAATTTTCCCGCTTGAGCGTCCGCATTCCTAACTAACGATGCTATAATGCGGCCCGCTTTTCGACCGTCCCTCAGATCTGGGAGGATCCCCTTTGGAAATGATTCGTACTCTTCTATTCGTTCCTGGAAACAGCCCTAAAATGCTCGACAAGAGCTTGGGGCAACCGGCAGACGTACTGGTGCCCGATCTCGAGGACTCAGTACCCCCCGACGAAAAGGCTAACGCACGCGGGATCGTGTCTGAATTTCTTCCTAAGATGTCCGGAAAACGCATCTTCGTACGCGTCAACGGCATGCAGACCGACTGGACCTATAACGACCTCCTCGCGGTGGTTTCTTCCCACATTGAAGGAATCAGTATCGGTAAGATGGAGTCTCGCGACATGGCATTGGAGCTTTCTGCCCTGCTGACCGCTGTCGAACGCGAACGCGGACTGCCCATCGGCCACACTCGCATTATTCCGTGGATCGAGACTGGCTTGGGAGTGGCTAACGTTAAAGAGATCGCGACGTCGACACCTCGGATGCTGGGCCTGGCTTTCGGTGCCGAGGACTACACTGCGGATATGGGCGTGGCCCGAACCAAGGGCTCCGAAGAGATCGCGACAGCTCGTGCTATCACCGCGATAGCAAGTCGAGCCGCAGACCTCGAATGCTTCGATACACCCGATCCCGACTACAACGACATCGATGCACTAGTGACAGACGCCTACAGAGCTAAAGCAGTCGGGTGCAAAGGCAAGTTCGTGATTCACCCCAACCAGGTAGGCCCAGTAAACGAAGTCTTTCAACCCTCCACTGCCGAGGTAGACTACGCACGTCGCGTCGTTGAAGTTTTCGAGGGAGCTGTCAAAGAAGGGCGGGCTGCCGTAGCACTGGACGGAAAGATGGTCGACACTCCGGTGTGGAAGCGAGCAGTGAAACTCCTCAATCTGGCCGAAGAGATCCAACGAAAGAAATAACATCTCGCTGCTAGTGGGTGGGGCACTGGCAGCACGTTGCCAGCGCGTTGCCAGTCGTGCCGACAGTCGGCTATAGTACCCCTAGCTCTTCTGTTGACGCTTAGCTGGAGTACCGGGCACAAGTGACTCCCGCTATTCCCACTAGCGCGGAGAGGTGGCGGAGCCTGGCTGAACGTGCCGCACTCGAAATGCGGTGTACCTTCGGGTACCGCGGGTTCGAATCCCGCCCTCTCCGCCAGTCTTCGCCATAGATTACGGAGCGGTGCTGGAGTCCGGTTGAACAGGCACGCCTGGAGAGCGTGTGTACCCGCGAGGGTACCGTGGGTTCAAATCCCACCCGCTCCGCCACCGATGATCCCTGTGAAGACCGCCGTCTGACTGATTTTCCTCGTTTCCAAACCATTTCTACTGTTGACGCTCTCAAAAGTGTGGACTAACTTGGTTAGAGCATGAGCAAAAACCTTGTCATCGTCGAGTCACCGGCAAAGGCCCGTACCATTGGGCGATTTCTCGGCCGTGACTACGATGTAAAAGCTTCCGTCGGCCACATTAGAGACCTTCCAGGCAGCCGAATAGGCGTGGATGTCGAAAACGATTTCGAGCCGAAATACGTCGTCCCGAAGGACAAAAAGAGCCTCGTCAAAGAACTCGATCAGGCAATAAAAAAAGCCGACACCCTTTTCCTCGCCACCGCCCCAGACCGTGAGGGTGAGGCCATCGCCTGGCACTTGGCTGAGTCAATTAAGACCGCAGGCAAACCTGTTAAACGCGTCATCTTTCACGAAATCACTGGACCGGCAATCAGTGAGGCCTTTAAGCATCCGCGAGACATCGATGTCGATCTAGTCAACGCTCAACAGACGCGTAGGATCCTCGATCGACTCGTTGGGTATCGCCTTAGCCCCTTACTTTGGAAGAAAGTACGGCGCGGCCTCTCGGCGGGACGCGTTCAATCTGTGGCTCTTCGAATGGTCGTAGAGCGAGAACGCGAGATCGAAGCCTTTCTACCAGTCGAATACTGGCGCATCATCGCCAACCTGGGCAAGCGGACCAACACTAACAGCGACACGCGTTTTGCATTCAACGCAACCCTGAATTCTGTTAAAGGCACCAAGGGGAAGCTCGAAGTTCACACTAGTGAAGAAGCCGCCGCTCTCAAAAACGACCTCGAAGCATCTGCCTACTCAATCGGTTCCATAAAAAAACGGGAAGTCCAACGCAAACCAACCGCTCCCTTCATCACAAGCACATTGCAACAGGAGTCCTGGCGCAAGCTAAGATTCCCCGCTCGCAAGACCATGACCATCGCCCAGCAGCTCTACGAAGGGTTGTCCTTGGGTTCGGAGACAGTAGGCCTTATCACCTATATGAGAACCGACTCGCCGGTGGTAAGCGCTGGCGCTGTCCAAGAGACTAGGCGATACGTATCCGAAAAGTACGGGGATGAGTACCTACCCGCTCAACCACGGTCCTACAAGGCAAAATCGAAAGGCGCCCAGGAAGCTCATGAGGCGATCCGTCCAACTTCGATCAGCCGCGACCCCGCAAGCATGAAGTCCGCGCTATCGAACGACCAGGCCAAGCTCTATGAGCTTATCTGGAAACGTATGGTTTCTAGCCAGATGGCGAACGCCATCTTTGATTCCACCTCCGTGCAAGTCGAGGCTATCCACCCCTCGAAAACGTACGTACTCACGGCAAGTGGATCGGTACAAAAGTTCGCCGGCTTCCTCACCCTCTACGCCGAAAGCGTAGACACCGATGAGGAAGAGGAAGATGGACTGCTACCGCCGCTAGAGCAAAACGAGCGGTTGGTCCTCAACAGCTTGGATCCTCAGCAGAAGTTCACCCAACCTCCACCTCGCTTTTCCGAGGCATCGCTCGTTAAGGCCCTCGAGGAGGCTGGCATTGGCAGACCTTCCACCTACGCACCAATCATCACTACAATCCAAGACCGAGGCTACACAAAGAAGGAAAGCGGTTCGCTTCGACCCGAGACCCTAGGAACAATAGTCAACGATCTCCTTACGGAAGGGTTCGCCCGCTATATAGATCCGAGCTTCACCGCCGCGATGGAGGAGGGGCTGGACGAGATCGCTCGGGGCGACAAGCAGTGGGTACCCTACCTCAGCGAGTTCTACGGACCATTCGATGCGGCAGTGACGGAGGCAGACGAAACTCTCAAAAGGAAGGACGAGCCTTCCGACGAGGTGTGCGATCTAGATGGCAAACCCATGGTCGTTAAACGGGGCCGATTCGGTCTCTTCTTGGCCTGTACTGGATACCCGGAGTGCAAAGGAACCAAACCTTTGCAAACCAAGGTAGGTGTGCCATGCCCTGAAGATGGGGGTGATATCGTCCAGAAGCGGAGCCGAAAAGGGAAAACTTTCTACGGATGCGGGAACTACCCTAACTGCACTTTCGCCACCAACCTGAGGCCGATACCGGAGCCCTGTCCTGAATGCAAGGGGCTTCTAACAGCGTTCCCCCGTGGAGGCACTCGCTGCACCAAGTGCGAGTACAAGGGTCGACGCCCGAAAATGCAGGAACCACAAGAAGAGGCCCCTCAGGCCGAGCCTGTGCCGGCCGGTTAATTCCTTTTATAACTTAAAAGGGCTCTTCTTTGGAACACCGTATAGCTCGCGCATCTGACTAATCCCTAGGCTGAGGCCATTGATCTCGCTGCGAGACTGACGGAGTAGCCACATAGCCGCCTCAGCACCCACCTCAACCCCTTCCCACCTCGATCGATCGAGGTTTTTGTCGGCAAAGTTCAGAATGAACCCTTCCGAAGCAATGGGCACATCCACTCTAAGACAGTTAACCGAAACGGGCTGACCCTTGAGCTCTGAGGCCAATCCCAACGTGAACCTTTCGAGTGCTGCCTTAGTCATGCCATAGGTGAGTCCACCCGTGAACTGCTGAAGGGCCGCCTGGGACGACACATTTAATACATAACCCCAACCACGCTCGATCATTCCTGGCAAGAGGTTTCTTGCTAACCAAATTGGTGCTAGCAAGTTTAGTTCCAACATCAGATCGAATCGCTTGCGGTTCACCTCGAGAAAAGGGGTCAAAAAGTCAACAGCCGCGTTATTGACCAAGATATCGACCTGTCCTAGACCTTCCAATGCCTCCTGTGCCACACGATCAACTTCAGACAGTGAGGTTAAATCGGCGGGAATTGCCAGGGCCCGTCCTCCTGTCGCCTCCACGAGCCGAACCGTATCATCGACGGTGCCCGGCAGTTTGAAGCGGCGGTTGTCCGTAGCGCGAGCCACGATGCCCACGTTCACTCCAGCACGACCCAGCGCCAAAGCAATAGCTTTGCCGATACCACGGCTTGCACCGGTGACCAGTGCGGTCTTCCCTGTAAGTATCGTCACGGACAAAAGCTCTCAGCTCTGCACAGAGCCCACACTATTGCAACCTAGCCGACTAGCAATCCTCAGACGAGAGATGTTTCACGCCGCTTGTGCAGCCAGTTAAACAAAGCAATCACCGCAATCAGTGTCAGGCCTCCCATCAGGTAACCAGCGAGGACATCGCTTGCCCAATGCAATCCAAGATAGATGCGTGATGCCCCTACCCCCAGAACCACGACCGCAAGAATGGATCTAAGTACCCTTGTCATCCATCGATTGTGGCCCGAAAGATGGTCTGCAAAGTAGAACATCGCACCGAATGCAATCATAGAAGTGAACGCATGCCCACTGGGAAAACTATAGCTGCTTAAACTCTGAAAAACCTCAACTTCGCCCGGCAGCGGTCGCGGACGTTCTACGACATTTTTGATGACCGGGACCAGTACTGAACCTAAACCCGCCATAGCAAGAGCTAGGGTGTGTAACCGTTTCGACTGTGTGTAAAGTAGAAGCCCAGCAAGCAAGAGAATCAAATAGACAATTTCAATGTTGCCAAGGCTCGTGAAGATGAGCATAACCTGGTCCAGCCAGGAGGTTCGATTTTCCTGAAAAGCCTGCGTGATGGAAACATCGCCAGGGAAAGTCTCAGTGGTCCTGGCCCATATGGCACAGCCGAGAGCCGCCAGCGCAAAGATCGGGACGATGTAGCGTAGCCTATCCATTGGAAACACGAGCCCGCCCATTCTAGCGCAATTCGTCGGAGTTCTAATGCCTGCAAGCCCACCAGAGGGTGGGCTTTTGACAGGTCCCAATTACCATGGGTAGGATTGGAAGTAGTTCCAAACCTAGTTATGCACACTCACTTCAAAAATTACCTCGAATCATTCCGTCGCCACATCGGCGCGGAAAGAGGTCTCTCCCCCCGAACGGAAGCAGCCTACATGGCCCATGTAGGCCGCTTCCTCGACTTCCTCCACAATGTAGCAGTCGTAGACCTCGCGTCCGTAGATAGAACGCTGATCCGTCGCTACATTGCGAATTTGACGGCAGCCGGCCTCGCCAAGAGCGGTATCTCATTGCGCCTCAGTGCAGTTCGGTCCTTCTTCCGTTTCCTTGTATCTCGAGAAGCTGTCCCCTCAAAACCCCTTTGGAACAAGCGTTCGGTAGAAGGACAATCGCTGAGACCCAAGCAAGAGAAGCGACTACCCACGTTCCTCACCCAAAATGAGGCCGACGTCATGTTGCGAAGCGTCGAAACTAATACCGTGTGCGGTATCAGAGATAAGGCCATCCTGGAGATCATTTACGCTGCTGGTTTACGCGTAAGTGAGGTGTCCGGATTGGATCTGGGAAATCTCAACCTGAACAGCATGGAGCTTCGCGTCCGGGGCAAGGGGTCTAAGGAACGTATTACATTTATCGGCGAGCCAGCAGCAGCCGCACTCGCAAATTACACTCGGGAACGTCATCTCCTGATCGCCGAAAGGAATCGCACTGAAGCTCTTTTCCTCAACCGCTATGGCAGGAGACTAACTCACCGGTCAATCCAACGCCTGGTGAAGGAGACCGCAAAGAGAGCGAACCTCGACCCCCAGCGAATCCATACCCACACGCTCCGCCACAGTTTCGCAACCCATCTGCTCGACGGTGGCGCAGACCTGAGGATCGTCCAGGAATTGCTCGGCCCCAGTAGCCCACCAACTCCCCAAATCTATACTCACATAACCCAAGCC
>CAZUGG010000104.1:0-4639 GCA_964619905.1 uncultured Dehalococcoidia bacterium | reverse complement strand
TGACGCCGGGGTACGAAAGCCCAAGGTTCATCATGATGAGGCGCAAAGAGCGGCCGATTGCGACGTTGACGCTGGAAACGGACCCAGGCCCGAGAGCGCAAACCCCACTGTTCATCCCGATCTTATCAGCGATCGGTCCGCTCACCATTACGATAGGCGCTTGTGGTCCGGTGGACATAGCGAACGTACGAAGGCCAATTACGGGGTCTAGGATGCACTCTGCCATGGCGAGCACTACTGGCATGGCGTTGGGTTGACAGCCTGCCATCACGGCATTGGCTGCTATTTTCTCGACGGTCCCGATGCCAAAGCCGGGTTCGAAAATTCCTACTACATCGTCACCTGGTCGTCCTGAGGCTGCCACGAATGCTTCGACCTTGTCCGGTGTAGGAGCGACAAGAGGAAGGCCATCGCTCCACCCAGCCTTGATGAAGTCCGTGTTCATTGCGTCAAGCCCTTGGAGCATATCGGGGGCTTCGTAAGTCATCTCCCGGCCCGCGTATTCTGTTATGTGCTCAAAGGCGGGTACGTCGCCAACACGGTCTGGATCCTTGGTTAGTGCTTCTATCACCGCACTCATCGATCCCTCGACCATGGATTGGATCAGTGCTGGGTCCTCGTTAGTGAAGGGATGGGCGGCTTCAGCGATTCGAAGCTCGGGCAAGCCAAAAACATTGGCGCTCCAATGTGCATCCTCGACAAAACGCGTTGCTGTCCAAGAAACAGTGGGGATACCACGTCGTTCAAGTTCGGCCATATCACGTATGAGCCAAGAAGTGCAGCTGCCTCAGTCGGCTGTCGTGCCGACCGCAGCATCGGCTTGAACTGCTGTTTTATCGAGCAATTCGGCGGATGCACGGCGCATATGGGTGCCCTGGTCACCGAAGACGTCGAAGAAAACAGCTTTTGGGAAGAGGCGTGAGAGTTGTCTTCGGGTGTGCTCCAAAGCTACCTCCCCGCCAGCCTTAGCATTCCAGTAGAGTGCGACACGTTTGCCATCCAAAGAGGAAGGGCGCTTCGCCGGCGCGAATCTTTTCGCTGATTGAGTGCTGGACTGGGCTTCGGCAACTGGGTTTATGATCGTGAGCTTGGCCATTGGAACGAATGCCTCCAAAGCTGGTTTCTCGAAGGCCGTCTGGATTTAGCCATTATACGGATCAGA
Source organism: uncultured Dehalococcoidia bacterium (assembly GCA_964619905.1). GTDB lineage: Bacteria > Chloroflexota > Dehalococcoidia > SHYB01 > SHYB01 > DAOUKH01. The sequence goes on along the minus strand of CAZUGG010000104.1, from coordinate 3,477 downwards.
GTCGGTCTCGCTAGCATCCCCTGCATTTGAAAGGCCGTCCTTGAACTTGACCGCGGACCAGGCACTCCCTACACTCGGCCAGCCATGTGGGGGAGGCTTTCTGTATGGGCACGCTTGAAGGGAAAAGGGTTGTGATCACAGGGTCTGGCCAAGGGCTAGGACGAGCCTACGCAATGGCAATGGCTCGCGAGGGCGCGAAGCTAGTAATCAATGACATTGAAGCAGACGTTGCAGAACAAACGGTAGCTGATATCGCGGCCGAAGGCGGTAGTGCCGTCATTAATACAGATGACGTTGCTGACTTCGCCGCTGCACGGAGGATTATCGAGTCCTGCGTCGAGACCTACGGTGGTCTGGACACGTTGGTAAATAATGCAGGGGTAGGCTACGTTCGGCAGATATTCGAGTCCAGCGAAGAGGACTTTGACAGGATCATTGGCATAAACCTCAAAGGCACGTTCAACTGTGCTCGCCATGCCATTGATCAAATGATTGAGCAAAAACGGGGCACCATCCTGAACGTGTCTTCCGGTGCTGCAGCTGGTGTCCAGGGTCGGTCGTTCTACGCGGCCTCGAAGGGCGGAGTTTCCGCGGTTACTTACAGTTGGGCGCTTGAATTAGCCCAGTACAACATTCGTGTCAATGCGATCGCTCCGTACGCACGTACGAGGCGAACCGTTGGGGCATTTACCGCAAATGCAGGGAAGATTGATTCGTTGCCAGTACCTGAGGACATTGCTCCAGTTGCAGTATTCCTCGCATCCGATGACGCGGCTTACATCAATGGCCAAGTCATTGGCCTGGTCGGTGAGACGCTGAGTATTCATCGGCATCCCCGAGCCATCTGGCCTATCATTCGACAAGGGGGTTGGACGGCTGAGGACATACGCGACGCTTTTGCAGAGCATATCAAGCCCCACCTTGAGCCGGTGGGCGCCATCGCTGGGAGTTATGAATATCACGACGGCATAGGCGTGTAACTAGGTGATGGTCGGTGGCCCCAAAAGGCCAGGCGTTTGGGAACTCTATCCCCGCGAGAACATTTATCTTTGAAGGGTCGAGTTGAGATGATTCAGTCCCTAGTGTCAGGTTTGTGTAAGTGCCAACTCCAACGGCACCAAGAGACTCTGGCCTTAATTGAGGAGATGTATAGACGATGATGTCGAAGGTCATGAGATATCGAAAAGAGGACAACGTCGCCTGGCTCACATTAAACAGGCCTGAGTCGATGAACGCATTCAATACAGAACTAAGGGTTGGCTTAATGGATGCTATGGATGAAGCCACAGCTGACCCTGAAGTTTTGGCCATTGTCCTGACCGGCGAGGGAGGCCGGGCTTTCTCAGCGGGCGCAGACTTGAAGGAGATAGCAAATCGGGATGCCTCAGGGTCACTCGCGGAGAGTGTGCCGACCAAGGTGATTGGTAACTTCTTTGCCTCTGTGGGTAATTGCCCCAAGCCTACGATCGCTGCTATCGACGGTCACTGTATCGCTGCTGGACTTGAAGTTGCGATTTTATGCGACATCCGCATTGCAACAGCGAAGTCGACATTCGGCCTTCCAGAAGCAAGACGCAGCCTTATGCCAGACCCTGGGTTGATCGAACTCATGCGGGTGGTGCCTTTGGGTGAAGCACTGAAGATCCTTTTTACGGCTCGCCCCATCAGCGCTAACCGAGCTTATGACGTCGGTTTGATCCAGGCTGTAGTGCCGGACCGTGACGCCTTAATGGTTCAAGCGGCCGAAATGGCCGCGGACATCGTTCTTGGGGCCCCGTTGGCTATAGAGGCTTATAAACGAATTGTTAAAGCAGGAAGAAGTATGCCCCCTGAACAGGCGTCGCAGCTCCGTGAGGCGTATTGGGGGATGCTGTCAGGTACTGAGGACCGAGTCGAGGGGCCTCGTGCCTTTGCTGAAAAACGGGCGCCAGTTTGGAAACGTCGTTAATAGATTGGCCGATAGAGTCGAAGAACAGCACCTGAGCCAACTGGTTTAGGTGGGAAGTGGTGGAAGGTTCGGGGCGCACCGGAAATTTTGACGTGTGTGGTTGACTACCATGGTTGCAGCGCGGATTTAAACTTTTGCAAAGCCTCGAGGTGCTGATCGACCCCCGAAAGATTCGCACCCATCGTGTTTAAAGCGATATGTGTGAGGTCAAGGGGTTTCCACTGCTGAGCTCGTTCCGCTGCCTCCTCAGGTGATCGGTTAATCATTGATTCCATGATTTCTAGGCCGATGGACTTGGGGTCTCTGCCTGCCTTCTCCGCTGCTGCCGCTATCTTTTCCACACCTTCGGCTACTTGTGTGGGGCCAGCGTTGGCAAACCAACCGTCGCCAACGCGGCCTATGCGTTCAAGCAAAGGTTCCGACCGACCGCCGAACCAAATGGGGATTGGGCGCTGTACCGGAAGTGGATTCAAGCCCATTTCAGGGATGCTGTGCCACTTTCCACTATAGTTGACAGTTTTTTGGGTCCACAGCTGTCTCATGACCTCAACCTGCTCCTCGCTACGTTTGCCACGGTTCCGCCAATTCATGTCTAAGGCTTCGTATTCAAGGTTGTTCCATCCGATGCCGACACCCAGTCTGAGCCGCCCGTTACTTAGCACGTCTACTTCTGCGGCTTGTTTGGCGACGAGGACGGCTTGCCGTTGGGACAGGATGAGAACGCCAGTGGCCAGCCCGACTCGCTTGGTAACGTGGGAGAGATAGCCGAAGAGGACAAAAGGTTCGTGGAACATGCTCGCCAGAGTGTAGGCTGGGGGACCGCCCCGGAGAGGCTTCCAGTCGGGCCTGTTCGTCATGTTGGCGCCTATCACGTGGTCGAACGCGACGATGTAGTCGTATCCCATCTCCTCGACGGCGATTGCATACGTCGCTAGAGCCTTGGGGTCAGCGCTGATCTCGGTTTGGGGGAAGACTGCGCCAATTTGAAGCACTATTGGTCTCCGTACGGACGGTGTGTTGCAGGGATTCTAATTGAAGAGGCAAGAGGTTATACGAAAAGTCCCGCTGTCTCTAGTTGGGTGATGGTGTGCTGATCGTAACCAATGAGTTCGCTTAGGATAGACTTTGTATGCTCACCCAAGAGCGGTGCTGACCGGGTCAACTGGTCGTTGAATGAACTCGATAGCCACGGAGGACGCATGGTGGTGAGCTGGCCAAGTCGAGGGTGCCCGACCAGTCCGAAGTATGATCGTTGACTAAGGTGAGGGTCATCACGCACGTCGAAGTTGCTCATAGAGGGGAATGCAGCGATACCGGCAATCTGAAGCCTTCGCGAGACGTCCATCGGTTCTAGGCTAAGGGTCCATGCGTTGATGATTTCGTCAATTGCTGTCTCGTTCTTCTTCCGATCTAGCGCAGTGGCGTATCGTAAGTCCGTCGAGATTTCTGACCTTCCCAAGACATGACATAACGACTGCCAATCTTTGTCGTTGGCCACCGCTATGCTGACCCATTGATCGTCGCCTTTG
>CAZUGG010000103.1:0-2536 GCA_964619905.1 uncultured Dehalococcoidia bacterium | reverse complement strand
GCCGAGGAGCAAGTTTGGTCCGTTCCTCCGGATAAGACATTGTCGGATCTAGAATCCTCATAGCTTCGTTTTTCCGTTGTTCTTTCATGTCAACCTCCGGCTAAACCCCTGCAGCTGGCTTGATTGGCTTAATAACGAGGTTCGGCCCAATGGGATAAGGCTTAAGGATCACAGCAAAGGCACCTACATCGCCGCCAGCCACCCCGATCAGGTACTCCGTTTTGCGCTCTGATCGCGCGTGGTAAACGAAGCGTTGATCATCACCCGGTTCAACGACTGGAACGTCGTTCTCGTTGCTTTTATTAGCCGAATCGAAATGTTCGCCGCTTAGCCCTTTCTCAGCAATGTCTCCCTGTCGAGCCATATAGTGGCTCCATCGCCCTTTCTTCTTCAAGCGAGCAACGGTCGTTCTCGTTTTCTCCTGGAGATACTTAACGAGATCACGCTTCGTCCAGCCTTCTTCAAGGTATGGCCGCTGCCAAGAGGGCGAGACCAAAATAAGATGCGGGCCCGGGGAAAAATAGCCCTCAGCTAGATACTCAGCTAGCACGGAACTCAGACCCTCAGCTGTGTTCACATGGGGCATGCCGTAGCCACGGATGTCAACAGGCGGCTCCATGGTCCCAAAGGCAGTGACCGCGTTCCTCCCTGGTTCAAAGCCGGCTAGCGCACTGAGCGGCTCCCACGGCGTGTCTTCGATTTCAGCCACCACCAGCCCACCGAGGCGGCACGGATTCCCCATCGTGCCTTGCTGGACGCCACCAACGCGAGCGTCCAAGCAATTGGAGAGTGTGAGGCTCACAGCACGCCCAATAGTCGTGTTAGCTCGGTTCCCCGGTCCTAGCACATACATTCCGTTGTTGAGCCCGATCTCTTTTGCGATGGGGCCATTGACCATAAATGCAGGCCACGGGCTGGACGTGCTAGCGATATGATTCAAGTGGAACTCCGGGTCAGTGACGGCTTCGATGGCTGCCACCACAACCGACATGTACTCCGGCTTGCAGCCAGCCATCACGGCGTTGATAGCTATTTTCTCCGCAGTGACGGCTCGGTTGCGGACTTCATAAGTCCCTACAATCGTATCGGGGTCCAGACCCACGTAGGCAAGGAACCTCGTCACCAAATCTGGTGTCGGCGGCACTATCGGCAGACCGTCAGTCCACCCGCTCTCCCACGCGTGTTCCATCGCCGCTAGAGCATCATCTACAGCAATGAATTTTGAGGTAAGTTCGCTCATCTAAACCCAACTAATCCTGTTCGAGTCGCAATCATATCAGTGGGCCCTCTGATTCATGATCGTGCCACACTAGCCAGGACGTCGATGGCGGCATCCCAAGAGGCTTCAGGGTCCCCGACTGTAACAGGGTGCGCAATGATCTGGTCAACACCATATGACTCGAGTTCTAGTATCTTCCCCTCTAGTGTTTCCCGGTCACCCCAAAGAACGACAGCATCCACCATGCCGTCGCTCCACCCGGCCAGGTCCTTCGCTTCCGGATAGCCAGCGTCGGCGAACATCTGGGCGTAAAAAGGCAACCTTGGATACAGGGCCATCTCCCTGCGAACAGCGGCTCGCACAGCATCTGCGTCGTCGCTCGCACAGATGGGCACGTGCGCAACAAGATCCGGGGTTTTCCTACCCTCCCGCTGGGCACCAGTCTCCATGGCAGGGCGAGCTACATCTCGAAGGAAGACGTAAGGCGAGACCCAACTGATTGCGCCGTCCGTAGCTTCTCCGCAGAAATCATAGGAGCCAGTCCGCAGCGCCGAGGCCATAATAGGAACGTCGGTAATCGGTGTTTGAATTTGAGCCTGAGCGTGATAGTGGTGGCCGTCAAAATCAACTTTGCCTTCACGTAACAATGTCTTGACGATGTGGACATATTCCCGGAGGTTCGTCAGTGGTTTCGTGAAATCGAAACCGAACATCGACTCCATTGCCGGCTTGTGACTCGGGCCAAGACCAAGCTTTAGCCGGCCCGGAGCTATAGAAGCCACCACCTGCACCTGCTGAACAGTCGTGACGGGATGGCGAGGCCATGTCGGCACAATACAGGTCCCGAGCTTGATTTCCTGCGTGTTCAAGGCTGCTGCTGAAAAGATGGTCAGCGCGTCGAAACCAGCCCCACCAGTGGGAAGCCAAGCAGTCTGAATACCTTTCGCCTCAAAGCCCTGGATACGTTCTACCACCGACTTTGCATCGGTTATCCCGGCAACGATCCCTGCGACAGCGCCTACATCAAAATTAGCCATCTTTCCTCCTCGGCTAGCACACCAAACATCTCCCAAGGCCCAACCTTAGCCGAATCATGTTGGACTTGCCAAACAAAGGAGGTACGGAAACCGTAATCCCCTATGCTAGAATCGTGACGTGCCCTACACATGCGCAGGGGTGTAGCTCAGCCTGGTAGAGCATCGGTCTCCAAAACCGACGGCCGTGGGTTCGAATCCTGCCGCCCCTGCCACTCTCTCAACAGAAGTAAAGGACCCCGCTCGGTCTAAGAGCGCCCGGGGCCTTTCTTTGGTTTTACCC